>CALAZS010000245.1 GCA_937926265.1 uncultured Gammaproteobacteria bacterium | reverse complement strand
GTGTATACGGACAGGATGTCCGTATCCAAGCTCCAGGGATGGCTTGTGCGTCCTTCAGAACAACTACCTTTCTGCTTCTTCGTTTAAATTGATCTACTACTGACGCGGATGTTTGAATCAGTTACTATTCCGGCCATGTCACAATCCAGCTCACATTCTGGCCCAAAACGTCACAAAACCGTTCCAGTCAAGGTTCGTCATCTTACTGTCGGTGGTGATGCGCCCGTGCTTGTTCAGTCAATGACCAATACGGATACGGCGGATATAGTATCTACCGTTAACCAGGTTGCAGAACTGTACCGTGCCGGTTCAGAAATGGTGCGCATTACGGTCAACAACGAAGCTGCAGCAGCGGCAGTAGCAGTGATCAGGGATAAACTGGATGCGATGAACCTGTCAGTACCACTGGTGGGTGATTTTCATTTCAACGGTCACAGGCTGCTTGCTGATTATCCTGATTGCGCACAGGCTTTGGATAAATACCGTATCAATCCCGGTAACGTAGGCAGTGGTGAAAAGCGGGATGCCCAGTTTGCCTCCATGATTGAAACGGCAGCAAAGTATGACAAGGCAATTCGTATTGGTGTTAACTGGGGCAGTCTTGATCAGTCCCTTGTGGCCCGCATGATGGATGAAAATGCCGGGTCATCCGATCCTCTTGAAGGTGCAGATATCATGCATCACATCATGGTCAGGTCAGCCCTGGAAAATGCGGACAAGGCCGTTGAGCTTGGGCTGCCTAAAAACAGAATTATCCTGTCATGCAAAATGAGCGGCGTGCAGGACCTGATAGCTGTATATCAGCAACTGGCTGCCAAAAGTGATTATGCACTTCACCTCGGCCTGACAGAGGCAGGTATGGGGTCAAAAGGGATTGTCGCCTCCACTGCAGCGTTATCTGTCTTATTACAGCAGGGAATTGGTGACACCATCCGAATTTCTCTTACACCAGAGCCTGGCGGCAGTCGAACCAGGGAAGTGATTGTTGCCCAGGAAATTCTGCAGTCGATGTCAATCCGCTCTTTTATGCCTCAGGTAATTGCCTGTCCGGGTTGCGGACGCACCACCAGCACTTACTTCCAAAAGCTCGCCCAGGATATTGAAAAGCACCTGCGTATCCAGATGCCGGTCTGGTCAGAACAATACCCGGGTGTTGAATCGATGAATGTCGCGGTGATGGGCTGCGTGGTTAATGGGCCGGGTGAAAGCAAACATGCCGATATCGGTATCAGCCTGCCCGGTAATGGCGAACGGCCGTCAGCCCCGGTTTATATGGATGGTGAAAAAGCAATGACGTTGAAAGGCGATCATATCGCCGAAGAGTTTATGCAGATACTCGATGATTACGTTAAACAGCGGTACGCCGCATCAAAATAATAATTACTCGTGTGCAATCGCCTGTAATTTTTCGACGTCCAGCCTGAAGCTCTGCGGACCGTTTTCAATCAACATACCCTTGCGTTTGAATTCCGCAATAATACGACTACTGGTTTCAGTGGTGATTGCCAGCATTGAACCAATGTCTTCACGGCTGAACAACTGGCAACTGAGGTCGTAATTACTGCCGAACATGTGAAGTAACAAACGCGCGATGCGTTGCTTGGCCGAGCCGGTGGAAAGATGAGTCAGCCAGGCATCCGCTTCACTTAAAGCACGATGCCAGCGGTTTAGAAGTTCCTTGTGCAGGTTCGGATTTTCCAGGCTAAGCTTCTTGATTACAGGCACGGGTAATTTACAGACTTCTGTCGGTTGCAGGGCAATGGCATCATGTTTGTAATTTTCGTCCAGTAATGCTTCAAGGCCGGTAATATCGGTTGTACGAATCAGGCGGACAATACGCTGACTGCCATCCGGTAAATACTGCACCAGTTTGAAACTGCCGCTGCGCACGGTAAACATATTCTCGGCTTTTTCACCCATGCGGTACAGGTATGATCCTGCGGGTAAAGTGTACTGGTCGATAGGGGTGTGAATTTTCTCGAAATCTTTTTCTTCAAGTCCGGAAAAAAGTACCGTGTTTCGAAGTTGGCAGTTTTGACAATCCGCCTCTCCAGTCCATGCCGAATGTAATTCAACTGTCTTGCTCATGACAGAAAGTACCTGTAGCCTCTTTTCTTAATTTTTGAAATATAAGCTATTTATGTAACAGCCTGATAGTTATAAACGCTTCCTTATTTTGTGGTATTTCTATCTTTCCCTGACATAACGCCTTGATATTTATCAATGGTACATTCTTTTATGAATCTTGTAACTCTTAAAAACGTACAGCACGGTTTTGGCGGTTTGCCTTTACTCGATGGTGCCAGCCTTACAATTACCCCGGGTGAACGCGTTTGCCTGATTGGTAGAAATGGTGAAGGCAAATCAACCCTGATGAAAATCATTGAGGGTTTGATCAGGCCTGATTCAGGTGAAGTCGCGCGGGCGCGGGAACTGGTCATTGCAAAACTCGACCAGGAAGTACCGCAGGGATTTGCCGGCAGTGTTTTTGAAGTGGTGTCTTCAGCGCTGGGGGAAAAGGCCTCATTGCTGAACAGGTATCACCAGGTGGTCCAGGCAGTCTCGCATGATCCGTCTGACAGCAACCTCGAAAAGCTTGCCGAAACCCAGCATGATCTTGAAGCGGTCGATGGCTGGCAGCTGGAGCAGGAAGTGGAAACAGTCATATCCAGGCTCAGTTTACCCGCTGACGCCGATGTTTCATCCTTATCAGGCGGCTTGAAGCGACGGGTTCTTTTAGCCAGGGCCCTGGTGACGAGGCCTTCATTGTTGCTGCTGGACGAGCCAACCAACCATCTTGATCTCGAAGCCATCCAATGGATGGAAGATTTTCTGCTGGATTTTAAAGGTTCGATTCTTTTTATCACGCACGACCGTGAATTTCTGCGAAGGCTGGCAACCCGCATAGTCGAACTCGACCGTGGAAAGATAACTGACTGGCCGGGCGACTATGAGAATTATCTAAGAAGGCGTGATGAACGCCTGAATGCCGAGGCCAAGCTTAATGAGCGGTTTGATAAAAAACTGGCCCAGGAAGAAGTCTGGATTCGCCAGGGTATCAAGGCACGTCGCACGCGTAATGAAGGTCGGGTCAGAGCATTAAAAGCCATGCGTGAGACCTATCGTCAACGCCGTCAGCAGCAGGGTTCTGTCAATTTGCAACTGCAGAAATCAGAGCATTCAGCCAAGCTTGTCTGTCAGCTTGAAAACATCAGCTATCAATGGGATGACAAACCCATCATCAAACAGTTTTCGTTGACAGTGTTAAGGGGTGACCGTATCGGTGTCATCGGGCCGAATGGCTCCGGTAAGTCGACATTGTTAAACCTGCTACTGGGCCGGCTTGAGCCGGATGCAGGTAAGGTGATAATGGGTGAAAGACTGGACGTGGTGTTTTACGACCAGTTGCGCGATCAGATAAATCCCGACAAAACCGTCATAGACAATGTCGCCGAAGGCTCAGACAAGGTCGTCATCAACGGCAAGGAAAAACATGTTATTTCCTACCTGCAGGATTTTCTTTTTGCTCCTGACCGAGTGCGCCAGCCGGCAAAAGCATTATCAGGGGGAGAGCGCAACCGTTTAATGCTTGCCAAGCTGTTTTTAAAACCGGCAAACCTGCTGGTGCTGGATGAGCCAACCAATGATCTTGATGTTGAAACCCTGGAATTGCTTGAAGAATTACTGACTGATTACCAGGGTACGCTGATTCTTGTCAGTCACGACCGTGTTTTCCTGGATAACGTGGTAACTGCGACACTTGTGCTGGAGGGCGACGGTCATGTTGGTCATTATGTTGGCGGCTATTCTGACTGGGAGGCAATGCAAAAGAAACGTCAGCAGCAGATTGCAGAAAATCGCCCAATTGAAAAAATTGAAAAGCCTGAAAAAGCCGAGATTCAGTCTAAAGACAGGAATAAACCCGCTAAGATCAAACTCAGCTACAAGCAAAAAACCGAGTTGGAAGAACTGCCCCGGACCATTGAAAAACTTGAAAATCGTTTGAATGAAGTGCAGAGTCAATTGTCTAACCCTGTGTTATATAAAGACCAGGCAAAAATGGTAACTGAACTACAAAAAGAGATGGCAGACCTGGAAGCTAACCTGGAGGAAAGTTTTCAACGCTGGGAAGAACTGGAAGCATTATTATGACACGCAAACGCCTGTTGATATTTTCTGTCCTGATGTTGCTGGCAACGCCGGCATGGTCGGGTGCAATATGCGTTGTCGCATTGTGGAAAGGCTCGGTGCTTGATTACGTTCTGCTTAACGGTGCAGAACATCCTTTCGTATTACAGGAAAAAGCTGAACAGATGCTGGCCGAAAAAGGCTATGACGATTACGACCGTGGTCTTGATATACGGCACCCGCGTGGACAGACTTTCCACAACAGCGGCTATGCTGTCGTGCTGGAAAGTCGCTATATACCAAAGTTCAGAAAAGTCGAAACAGAACGGCGCAGTATTGGTTGCGGCTTTAGTGGCAAGTCATATGATGATGCGCTTTGGGATGCCATTCGGAACATGCAGACCCATGACTGGAGTTGGGTGCCTGACCGGGATGGTTATGAAGTACTGGAAAAAATTCGTTTTTAAAATGGAGAATCGGCTTTGTCCAACAGAACAATCAGCCTGGATGACAAACTTTACAATTACCTGCTGAAAAATTCAGTCAAAGAGTCAGCGGAACAGGTGAAGCTTCGTGAAGAAACCATGAAGCATGAAATGGCCCGTATGCAGATTGCACCGGAACAGGGTCAGTTCATGGCGTTAATGGTTGAACTGCTGGGTGCCGGTTATATTATCGAAGTCGGTACATTTACAGGGTACAGTGCCTTGAGTATGGCGATGGCTTTACCGGATGATGGCAAAATCATCTGCTGTGACATCAGTGAAGAATGGACTTCAATTGGTAAGCCTTACTGGCAAAAAGCCGGTGTCAGTGACAAGATCGATTTAAGAATTGGTCCGGCTATGCGGACCCTGAAAGACCTTATCAAGAATGGTGCTGCAGGCCATTTTGACATGGCATTTATAGATGCCGACAAAACCAACTACCATGATTACTATGAACTCTGCCTGGCGCTACTAAAACCCGGCGGTCTGTTAATGTTTGATAACACTCTTTGGGGTGGTGATGTCGCAGATGAAACCGTTCAGGATGAAGATACGAATGCCATCAGGGCGTTAAACCAGGAGTTGCTTGCAGACGAGCGCATAAGTATGAGCCTGGTGCCAATCGGTGATGGTCTGACGCTTTGTCGTAAACGCTAATTCAGTTAAAGCGTCTTCTAAACCAGCATAATTTTATTTTCATTCAGGCTTATTTCGATTTTCTCAAGGCCGTTGCCATCACAGTCACCTTTCTGGCAATGACCATCCTCGGGTGAATACCTGGCATAGTGAACCTGGCATACCAGCGACTTATTGTTATCTGAGAAAAAGCCATAATCGGGTAAAACGTTCAGGGGCACACCAAAATGACTGCACTTGTTGAGGAATGCATTGATGCTGTTATTCGTTTTTACCAAAATGATATTCAGTTCAGGGGCTGACTGGGTTCCGCCGATAAGAATGTTGATAGCCTGGTTATTGTCGAGTTTACTGGCATCGTAAATTTCAAGGCCGGCACTGGGGTCCTGCTCAATCCGTACTATCGTGTTGATAAAATACCCTCCACCAGGGTCACAGGTTTTGAATCAGGCAGCGGGTGGATGGACGTGTCCACCGAGTCTGTAGCTGGCATCTGCCAGGCTGATTCAGCCCATGGAGTTAAAAGTAACAGGCGGCATTGATACATATGCGGATTGATGTGTCTTTTCATGGACTGGTAATTGACACTAACCCGGACAGTATCAATCAGTTCCCCCCGGTGTGTACCAATCGGACGGATGCTGTAACCAGAAGCAATCGGTTCTTTATTATCCCTGTAACCGAAAACATCACACTGGATCTTTGCCTGGGGGATGCCCTTGGGAATGCGATCCAGTTTAACCGGCACTTCAAACAGGAAGTCACTTGCAAATAACGGGCTGGAAGTTAGCAATACAAAGAGTGCCAGAATATTCAGCATATTGGAAACTAACGCTTTCATTGGTTTATTTTTCTTTGCCCTGAGTAAATGATGGGTTGGGTTCTGACGGTCTTGTTGTTGATTTCACCGATTCGTAATTGAATGCGGTTATCCATTCCGCTTCTCTGGCCCTTCATTGTGATGACATCCGTTTTGATCGTGATGGTTTTAGGGATGGATTGCAAAATTGTTTGGGCAGACAAACTGCC
>CALAZS010000244.1 GCA_937926265.1 uncultured Gammaproteobacteria bacterium | reverse complement strand
CTTTACGAAAGGTGTTGCAAACCAATGTTTGTTGCATCGAATGCTTGGCTTTGCTTCGATTCTGCTTGTTTTTAATTTTTTTCGGCATAAATTTTTCTTAGACTTGAAGGATATAAAGGATATGAAATCAGGATTATTAAGACATAAATAGAAACCCAAGACCAGTTCATCCTCCTAAAATAACAATAAAGTGATTTAGGCTGAAGACAACGTAATTTTAAAACAACTCTTCTCTTAGGTTTCAGATATAATTGATTAACAACTTGCCACGGAGGGCGATATGTCATTATCTATTATTCACACCCGAATTCCCATCGGAGTTCATGCACAACCGGTTACTGTAGAAGTGCACCTTGCAAACGGCCTGCCATCGTTTCAAATTGTTGGCCTGCCGGAAAAAGCCGTTCAGGAAAGTCGTGAACGGGTTCGAAGCGCCATTACTAACAGCCAGTTGGAGTTTCCACAAAGGCGAATAACCGTCAACCTGGCTCCTGCCGATATACCCAAGGAAGGCGGTGGTTTTGACCTGCCTATTGCGATGGGCATTTTGCAGGCCTCTGCTCAAATTCCTGAGAATAGCCTTGACGACATGGAATTCATTGGAGAACTCGCCCTGTCGGGAAATATTCGGGCAGTTAAAGGCATTCTTCCAATTGCCATTGGTTGTCAGCAGGAAAACAAAACCTTGTTTTTTCCCGCGGGTAATGAAAATGAAGTATCACTGGTCAGCAAAATCAAGGCATTGCCTGTTGAGCATTTGCTTGAGCTGACGGCTCATTTTAATTCCAACAATAAATTAGCCACAATCACTCCAAACCCCAATCAGCAGTCAGGCTTTTCTCATTATCCCTGCATGTCGGATATCAAGGGACAGCCGCAGGCTAAAAGAGCCTTGCTCATTGCAGCCAGTGGCAACCACTCTATGTTAATGATTGGCCCACCCGGCAGTGGCAAATCCATGCTTGCCCAACGACTCCCAGGCATAATTCCCCCGCTTTCAGAAAAACAGGCGTTGGAAACAGCCGCGGTGCATTCAATCAGCCATCTTCAGTTTGATTCCAACAACTGGCTGCAGCCTCCATTCAGAGCTCCACACCATAGTGCTTCGGCCGCAGCACTGGTGGGCGGCGGCAGCATTCCAAAGCCGGGTGAAATTTCACTTGCCCACAATGGCGTTTTATTTCTTGATGAACTGACTGAATTTAACCGCCATACACTTGATGTACTCAGAGAACCGCTCGAAAACGGCTTCATCTCTTTATCCCGTGTCGCACAAAAAACTCGCTTCCCTTCCCGGTTCCAACTGGTTGCTGCTATGAACCCGTGCCCCTGTGGTTACCTTGGTGATCTTAAACGGGCATGCGGTACCTGTACTTTCGAACAGATAAAACGATACCAGGGTAAAGTCTCCGGTCCCGTCCTGGATCGTATCGACATCCATATTGAGGTGCCAGCTGTCCCCGCATCGGTTTTAAGCAGCAACACAGCACCGGAAGAAAATAGCGAGACTGTTCGAGAGCGCGTTAAACAGACCAGACAAATTCAATTAGATCGGCAGGGCGTTACCAATAGTCAGCTTGATAATAAACAGATCAAGCAACATGCAGAGTTAAAACCTGATGGGCAAAAACTTATTCAGGAGGCTATTGATAAGCTCGGTTTATCTGCGCGGGCTTATCATCGCATCTTGCGTGTGAGCCGCACAATTGCTGACCTGGCTGAATCAAAACAAATAGAAAAGCTGCATGTGGCTGAGGCAATTAATTACCGTAAACTGGATCGGCAATAGTGAAAAACCTAAACCATGCTTTGTTTGAACGAATCAAACTGTTGTAACTGTTGTTGTCCCATCCATTGATTAAACTCCCACAGATCACCAACAGGCTGGCCCGTTTTTACATCAATTGCCTGGTAACCATCGGGACCGAACTCTGGCGTCATGGTAAAGCTTGTCATACCTTGTTCATGCATTGACTGCCAGAACATCAGCCACCATTGCTGGTGGCTTTTTAATTCAGCTTGATAAAGATCTACCCGTGGATCAGGAACCTGGGGCCCCTGATCATAACCTACACGCGCATGAATATGATATGCCCTGGGAGCCAGTTCGGTTAAAACATCGAGTTCAGTATCCATTAATCGCTCACAAACCACACACCAGTGACTCAGGTCGAATGTGATTTTTAAGCCCGGCAATTGATTACTGATTCGCTGTGTTGTCCACGGATTGAAAAAAGAACGGCTGCGGTGCGTCTCAAAAGAAACATCAATTTCATTTGAATTCGCATATT
>CALAZS010000243.1 GCA_937926265.1 uncultured Gammaproteobacteria bacterium | reverse complement strand
AAGCAGCCAAAGACTAAAACGATATTCGGCTCAGGTGAGCGGCTCAAAGTGTAGAAAAGCGGACCATTAGAAAAATATAATGAATTGTTGAAAAATTGACTAAATGGTTCGACCGAGTAATGAAATATATTGGATGGATAATTGTGCTCAGTGTTTCAGGGATTATCTGAAACTTATTTAGTGAGAATTAGTTTATCTTGTCTGGTGATTTGTAGCCTGTAAATTTCACCTTTGTGAACTATTTCAATTTTTTTGTCTGAAAGAAACAACTCTCTACTTTCCAGTCTACGAAGATTGGAAGTTCCATGTTTGTCTTTTGTGGAGGTAATAGGATGAGACTGCACAATTAATGTGATTGTTTATAAAGTGAACGAATGAGCGAATTTCTTTTAGCGCGTCGACTTTGCCTATTTGCAGCGGCAAAATATTGAATTATATTTCTTAGGAAAGTACCCATATTTAATAGGCTGCGACTACAGCTACATTCTGTGATATCTGATTATTCATGGATTCATGTATCAATTTTTTTGCACAGTCTTTGCAACGGCCACAACAAGTTGCAACCTTTAATTTATCTTGTAAACACTGAATTGACTTAGCACCGTTATCACAAGCTTTTCTTATTTGTGAATCAGTAACACTGTTACATACACATACATACATGACAGTTCTCCTTTGTAGCTTCAAAATAGCATAATCTAAATGAGAATGATTAGCAATAGTAATATTAATTGATTTATTATAAATAATTTTATTGAAGAATATAAAAGTTGTTTATCTGGAAAAAACTGCCTAAAATTATGCTATCAGCCAGCCAGATCTACCTGATTCCAGGTAATAGCCAGCCATCTAACTTTATAGACCGGAGACAATCGTGAAAGGTGAAAACTCGATTAACCAGGCACTTAATACCTGTTTGAAAGATCAGCTTACTGCTATTAACCAGCTTTTCCTGCATGCCCGCATGGCTAAAGACTGGGGACTGGAAGAATTTAACGAATCTGAGTACAAGCGTTCCATCAAGGCCATGAAAATGGCAGACGATTTAATTGAACGTATATTGTTTCTGGAAGGTTTACCTAACCTTCAGGATCTCGGCAAATTGTTGATTGGTGAAAATGTTCCAGAAATGCTTAAGGGTGACTTGGAAATGCTTCTGGCTATGCGCAGCAATTTACAGAATTCAATAAAATTATGTGAAGACAACCAGGACTTTGTCAGTCGTGATGAACTAACTGTTATTCTGGAAGAAACTGAAGAACATATTGACTGGGTTGAATCACAACAGTGGTTGATTGAAAACTCGGGCCTTGAAAATTACATCCAATCACAAATGGGAGATTGAGATGAAAGGTAATGACAGAGTTCTAGAAAACCTCCAGATGTTACTCAATGGTGAGCTGGCTGCACGTGATCAATATTTTGCTCATTCCAGGAAATACAAAGATTGGGGCCTGAATAAACTTTACGAACGATTGAATCATGAAATGGAAGAAGAAACAGAGCATGCCGATGCAATCATGGAAAGAATGCTGTTTCTTGAAGCCGAGCCTGATATGAATGCTCAGAATAAAGCAAATGTTGGTAAAGACGTTGTTGAAATGTTGAAGAATGACCTGGCTACTGAGTATGAAGTAGATGCTAACTTAAAAGCTGTCATTGCAATCTGTGAAGAAGAGCAGGACTACGACACGCGTGAGATTTTGGTTAAGCAGCTAGATGATACGGAGATGGATCATGCATATTGGCTTGAAAAACAATTAGGGTTAATCGAGAAAGTTGGATTGCAGAATTATATTCAATCTCAAATGGGGGAATACCACTCTACTGAATAGTGTGATTCATAAATTAACTATAAAGCGGGCTTGGCCCGCTTTTTTTATGCTTGCATGAAAAGCAGATTAATTAAAACTCAAGAAAATAAAATATTGTTAATTTCCTCTTGATTTATTAATGAGAATGATTATCATTAACAACTAAGCCAGCTATAGATCTTTAAAAGCCAGCCAAACAATTATCTTATCTAAATGAGGTGTGATGATGCTTTGTGCTGAGTATGTTTGTCTTTATGATGACTATGAGGTGGACGAACTTGTTTCTAATATTCATGCGTTTGTTAACGCTTATCAGGTAACTGGAGCAACATTATTCGCTTGGTTGGTACATCGAGCTGCCAGTCAAATTTGGCTACACCCTGAATACGAAGGAACTGATGAAGAGCGCTGTACTTATAGAAAGCTCTCTAAGCAATGGAAAATGGTAGCTCTTTCTTCTTCCAATCAGTTGGGAGCCTAATAATGAATCATTCTTTAAGAGTCATTACAGGATCTAAATGTGATTCATATCGGTCAAAACCGAATTCTTTAGTGTCCTCAAGAGAAGCTGATGTCATCCAGACAAGACCATTGCAACCAAATTGGAAGCGCATAATTTCTGATTTAGAGTTATATGGACCAATCAAAATAATCACTTCAAACTTAGCTGCGAAACTTTGTTATCAAACTGTATTTGGAAAGGTAATCGATAAAGGCAACTGCTGTTTGATCGATGGACAGGATTTCCAATTGAAATTGGATCAAAAACATTTGATACATGCAACGCTTGTAAAAAATAATATCGACGACTGCTATAAAAGCTTAAGGTTTCTCGATTTTTCCAAGGATGAGCAACTACGTTTTGATCTATCTGAAAAAAGTCATATTGATCGTTTTTATTGCTCACTTATCAAACACTGGTCTAAACCTAATACTCCAAAATTAATACATGAGCACAATGATATTTGCCGTTTGGAAAGGATTGAACAGCTACTCGGCTGCAAAAAAATTGACGTACAGAGCGATAAGAGGGCTAGCCATTATTCTTTGGTAGATGGTGAAGACTTTGAGCCAAAAAATACCATTCCATTACTTGAAACACTTGTTGATCAATACAGTAGGTTCCATGTTTGGACCGGAAATAAAAGTGTCCATACCCGATATGAGCATCAGTTTTTTGATTTCGAACACACAGTCGATAATGTGAAACTTTGGAGTCAGAAAGCATCGCTTGATCTCGATTTCAGCAAAATCGCCAAGTCTAAAGTTTGTGCTCGTCCTGAAAATGCGGATAAAAAAGATGTACTTCTTTATGATTTTGATGGCAGGTGTATCGCTACTCTTGGAATTTCTCAGTACGCACTTTCACAGGATAAGGCTATATGGAAGAAAATGCTTAAAGAACTAATGCATTAAAGAAAAAAATCTGACTTGATTCTCCAGGCTATAAGGGTGGCCGTTCCTGATCAGTTGACGGTAGGAAACCGTTAAATTCCCTTAACAAGGAAGTACATTTTCATGTTCCCCTCCAAACGCAAGTAAGGGTTTTGACCAGGATTTGTTCCTGGTCTTTTTTTTGATCTTTTTTATTTAAAAAATAATGTTAGGAACACATATTGATAGAGATCTACGAAAGCTCCCTCGCTAGCAGTCATTCTGAAAAAATAATTGCGTTCCGCTTTATACACCTTCCAGCCCGATGAACTTTCAAGAATCACCAGAATAATCCGTCAGCTTTGTAGAACTTCTAAAATTTTGCTTTGAATGACTGCTCTGAATTACTAAAGTTAT
>CALAZS010000242.1 GCA_937926265.1 uncultured Gammaproteobacteria bacterium | reverse complement strand
CCCCAAAAACCCGTGCAGTCTAACATGCTTTAGACTTCAGCATAGTTAAGCCTCTGACCAATCCAGCGCTGCACAAGTTCATCTGCCTGCTGCGGATATTCTGCGATCATGAGTTCTGCAGCTTTCTGCGCCCGGGGCAACAGTTCCTGGTCCCTGACCAGGTCGGCAATTTTCAGCTGCATTTCTCCGGTCTGACGGGTACCAAGCACTTCTCCGGGTCCACGTAATTCCAGGTCCTTTTGCGCGACCACGAAACCATCGGTGGTTTCCCGCATCACGGCAAGCCTTTCGGTACCGTTCTGACTTAATGGCGGGTGGTACATCAACAGACAGTGGCTTTCAATCTGTCCGCGACCAACACGGCCGCGCAGCTGATGCAATTGCGATAGCCCGAGACGCTCGGGATTTTCAATGATCATCAGGCTGGCATTGGGTACATCCACTCCCACCTCAATCACAGTGGTGGCAACCAGCACATCAATTTCAGCCTGCTTGAACTGCTGCATGGTGCGTTCCTTTTCATCGCCGGATAGCCGGCCATGCACCAGCCCCACGTTAAGACCGGAAAGTTTATCTGTTAACTCGAGTGCCGTGTCTTCCGCAGCCTGGCATTGTAGCGTTTCAGATTCTTCAATCAGCGTACACACCCAGTAAGCCTGTCTGCCGGACTGGCAGGCATCCCTGACCCGTTCAATAACTTCCTCACGCCTTGAATCTGCTATCACTACGGTTGTTACCGGTGTTCTTCCCGGAGGCAGTTCATCAATTACCGACACATCCAGATCAGCGAAAGCCGTCATTGCCAGCGTTCTTGGAATGGGCGTTGCCGTCATGACCAACTGGTGCGGCACCAGGTTTTCGGCCTTTTGTTTCAGTGCCAGGCGTTGATGCACGCCAAATCGATGCTGCTCGTCAATGATCACCAGTCCGAGCTTATGGTACTTCACTTCATCCTGAAACAGAGCATGGGTTCCCACCAGCAAACTGATCCTGCCTTCAGCAACCGCCCCGAGCAGTTTTTTTCGCTCCTTACCTTTAATCTTGCCGGTAAGCCAGGCAACCGGAATCTGCAATTTTTCAAACCAGCCGGTGAAATTTCTTAAATGCTGTTCTGCCAGTAATTCTGTTGGAGCCATCATGGCGACCTGGTAACCGGCAGCTATGGCCTCGATTGCTGCCAGTGCCGCGACCACGGTTTTACCGCTACCGACATCACCCTGCACCAGTCTCATCATCGGATGTGAGCGTCCCAGGTCAGAAATCACATCAGCAACCGTTCTTTGCTGCGCAACCGTTAAATCAAAAGACAGTTGTTTTAAAAAAGCCTGTTGCAACTGCCGGTCACTTTTTAAAACCGGCGCACTATGTTGCTTGTGACGGTAGCGCATCTGCCGCAGACTGACCTGGTGGGCTAACAGTTCTTCAAAAGCCAGCCTCTGTTGTGACGGATTATCACCCTGCAGCAGTAAATTGATGTCAGTTGAAACCGGGGGACGATGCAAAAACATCAGTGCATCCGACAGCGTCGGGTAAGACAAAGCCTGCTGAACAGACTCCGGCAACAATTCATGCAACCCCAATTGCTTGTTTTCCAGCAGATTCAATGCCTGCTCAATCAAGGCTCGCCAGGTTAACTGGTGCATGCCTTCCGTGGTTGGATATATAGGCGTCAAACTGGCCTGCTCAAGCGGTTTGTTGGTTCCGGTTTCAAGGATGGCCTCGTACTCGGGGTGCACCATTTCATATCGCTGCTGCCCCTTTCTGACTTCACCAAAACAGCGCAGTTGTGCGCCTTTTGAGAGGTTGGCTTTCTGGGCATTGGAAAAATGAAAAAACCGCAGAATCAGGCTGCCCGTGCCATCTGAAATATGCACCAGCAGGGAACGTCTTCGACCAAAACGGATTTCACTGTGATCAATAACCCCTTCAATCACAACCTGCATACCGGGTCGCACTGAACCCAATGACGCCACCCTGGAACGGTCCTGGTACTTAAGGGGCAGGTGAAACAGAACATCCTGTACCGAGTGAATACCCAGGCGCTGCAGTCGTTCGTTGGCTTTAGGGCCAACACCTTTGAGGCGGGTTACGGGAATGAAGTCGACAGTGTTATGCTCACTGTTAGGCATAAAAAATTATTGTTTGATTTTAATAATGAGTAAAATTTATCAGGAAACCCTGCAATTTCATACGAAAGTAAGGGGAACCAGCAACATTACCAGGGACATAGCTGACATTGCTGCACGAAGCGGAATAAGCACCGGCCTGTGCCATGTGTTTGTTCAGCACACCAGTGCTTCAGTCATACTGTGTGAAAACGCCGATCCCACAGTGCGTTCCGACCTGGAAACTTTCATGGCCAAAACGGTGCCGGACGGCAGTCCAATGTTCAGGCACACGGATGAAGGTCCGGATGACATGTCTGCGCATGTGCGCAGTATTTTAACCAATATGGACCTTACAATTCCCGTCAGCAATGGCCAGTTGGCATTGGGTACCTGGCAGGGAATTTATCTTTGGGAGCACCGTACCCACTCTCAGCATCGAAGAGTTATCGCGACGGTAACCGGTGAATAAGATCGCTAGCTGAGTTCCATAACGCCATCCATCTCCACCCCTGCGTCTTTAGGTAAAGCGGCTACTCCAATGGCAGCCCTGGCCGGATAAGGTTCGTCAAAATACTCGGCCATCACCTGGTTGACGACCGGGAAATTCGTCAGGTCAGTCAGAAAGATATTTAACTTAACGATATCGGATAAATTCCCGCCCGCAGCCCTGGCAACTGCGGTCAGGTTATCAAATACCTGCCTGATGCGGGCCTCAATATCACCCTCAACAATTTCCATGGTTTCCGGTACCAGCGGTATCTGCCCTGAAAGATACACTGTACTGCCAACCTTTACCGCCTGTGAATAGGTGCCGATTGCCTGTGGAGCCTTGTCTGTGCTGATTATTTCTTTTGTCATCCTGGGTTATCCGTTGTTTAAATTAATTATTAAAAACAATAAGCTGAAATACTCACACATTTGCCCTGCCATGCAAAGCTGCGTCAACAAAGATTGATTTAATAAAAAAATACAGTTTCGGGTTCATTATTTGGAGGAAAAACTTTCCTGGTTGATTCAAGTTCTTGTTTAATCAACCGTAACAAGTAAAACAAACATTTAATAATTACCTTCCAAGAGGATTGTTATGGCATTTAAACATTATTTTGCTGTTTATTGTTTGATAGTGCTGCATTGTGTCAATTTAGCCCATGCCGAAACCGGTTCTTTGCGGCTGGCCACAACGACCTCAATACAAAGTTCCGGTTTACTTGAACATGTTCTTTCTGAATTCACTCAAAAGTTTACCTATTCAATTGATAAAACGGTTGTTGGCAGCGGAAAAGCTCTCAGGTTAGCCAGAACCGGCCGTGTTGATTTGGTCTGGGTAAACTCGCCCATTTCAGAGCAGAAGTTTATGGATGATGGCTTAGGCGTTGACCGTCATACCGTGATGAGGAATGACTTTGTCATTGCAGGACCTAATCATGACCCTGCCAATATTTCTGCTTCTTCAGATATTTACGAGGCTCTAGAAAAAATAAGAACTCAAGAAGCCCCTTTTATTTCACGTGCTGATGATTCCGGCACCAACCAGAAAGAATTGGCTCTATGGGAAAAAATCAACTTTGACCCTGTAGGTGAAGACTGGTACATCGAAACAGGTGCCAGCATGGCAACCAGTTTAAAAATTGCTGAACAGGAAGGTGCTTACATCATAATCGACCGAGCCACGTTCGTAATGCGCCACGATAATTCTCTTCGAATATTAACCGAAGACCCTGATAATTTATTTACCAATTACAGCGTAATCATGGTAAACCCTGAAAAACACGACGACATCAACACACAGGCTGCCAGTGACTTTATAAAATGGCTCAAAAGCGACCAGGGCATTTCAGCAATAGAAAGCTTTCAACATGATAATCATCAACTTTACACTGCGGTTAAATAAAACGGCATGAATATAAGAACAAAACTGCTGGTAATTTTTGTTGCTACCTGCTTAATACTGGGTGCCATCAGTTTTTATACATTGCACTATTACAAAGAAAGCATTGATCAAAGCCGAACGATTCTAGATTATGTCAACCTCGCAGTTGAAGATGCCCACAAAGCTGAAAAACTGATAAACATGCAGCTCAATGCATGGAAAAACATGCTGCTTAGAAGTCAGCAACAAGAGACTTACCACCAATACCTACAGGATTTTTATCAGGCAGAACGCAATACTAAAAAAGCCATTCAAACGCTTATATCCAATACCGAAGAAATTATAGTTATCCATGAAGAAACTCAAAAATTAGAGGGTATTCACAAAAACATAGGCAAACAATTCAGGAAGGCACTCCGGGTTTTTAACAGTTCAGATACGAATCCGTCTATAGTTGCTGATGCATTCATGTCTGAGCTGGAAAACGAGCCTGTAGAGTTAATATCAAGCATCACCTCTGACCTTGTTGAGTTCCGTGAAGCCAAACTTAATGAGAAAAAAGCTGAACGTACCGATGAAGAAAAACTATTAACGACCACCCTTTTTGCTGCCCTGGCCGCTTCGTTACTCATTTATGTGTTACTGGTAGACAGCAATGTCGCAAAACCGGCAGAACGGGCCAACCAGCTCGCTGAAGTTATTCAGACAGCCCAGCAAATTGCCAAGTTTGGTACCTGGGACTGGGATTCAAAAAGTGATCAACATTACTGGTCTGAAGGCATCTACAGTATTTTGGGTATCGACCCGAAGGAACAGCTACCATCAAAAAACTCCTTCTTGCATGCACTGCATGAAGACGACCGCGAGCGTGTCAAAAATGCATTCGACCAAGCTATTGAAGACCAGTCATTGTTCGAAATTGAAGCCAGGGTCAGGTTACCAGCCAACCAGGAACGCGTTTTCCAACAACGTGGACAGGTGATACATAACCCCAAATCAGGCGTTATTCGTATGACCAGTATTATTTACGACATCACAGAACGTAAAGAATCAGAGAAGCGTCTTTCCTACCTGGCCAACTATGACACACTGACAACCTTACCTAACCGCCACCTGTTTAAAGACAGGCTTGATCATGCCCTGGCCCAGGCCGAACGCAATAAAAATGAAGTGGCATTGATTTACCTGGACCTGGATCATTTCAAATCCGTAAACGATGCGCTTGGTCATCATGCCGGTGATGAGTTGCTGGTTGAAGCGGCAACGAGGATCAAGAAATTTATTCGCTCCTCCGATACCGTCGCCCGCCTGGGTGGTGATGAATTTATCATCCTGATCGATCAGTTTGAAGACAGTAGCCAGATTGCTGCCGTCGCAGATCATATTCTTTACCAGTTAAACCAGGTCTTTCATATTGAAGGCCATGAAATTTTTGTGTCTGCCAGTATGGGCATTACCCTGTATCCAGATGACGGCAAGGATTTCGAAACCCTGCTAAGAAATGCTGATTCGGCCATGTACCTGGCCAAGGAAGATGGACGCAACAGTTACCATTTCTTTACCGAAGAACTGAACCGTATTGCGCAGGATAAGCTTAAACTCGAAAATGGTTTACGCATGGCACTGGAACGGGATGAGTTTGAACTTTATTTTCAGCCGCAAATTGAACTGGCTACCGGTAATGTTATTGGTGCCGAGGCCCTGTTACGCTGGTTACCCAACCAGAACATGGTAAGTCCCGCCAGGTTTATTCCAGTACTTGAAGAAACCGGTCTCATTGTTGAAGTTGGTGAATGGGTTCTCAATGAAGCCTGTAAAACCGTTAATTTCATTCATGCCGAGGGATTTAATTCTTTCAAAATAGCCGTCAACCTCGCAGCACGACAACTTCGCCAGGCTGACTTACCACAAACTATCAGCAACATACTTAAGTATCATCAACTTGATCCGATGTTTATCGAAATCGAGCTGACTGAAAGTACACTGATTGACGAAAGAATCAGCAAAAACAACCTTGAAAAACTTGAACAGCTTGGTGTTTATCTGGCGATTGACGACTTTGGAACAGGTTATTCCTCCCTCAGTTATCTTAAGCGCTATGAAGTGGACATCCTGAAAATCGACCGCTCTTTTATTTCAGATATCAATGTAGATAAAAATGACGATGCAGTGACGTCGGCAATTGTCGCCCTGTCGCATGAGCTTGACATGCAAACCGTTGCGGAAGGCATAGAAACCATGGAACAGTTTGAATTTTTGCAGCGTATAAAATGCGACATTGCACAGGGCTTTTTAATTGGCAGACCAATGCCATCAAGACAATTCATGCAATGGCTGCAAGACTACAAACAGGCAGGCCAAGACTTTGCTGTCTGGCATCCGCAAACAAACAGCCGGGATTCTGTCAGTTAACTGACTCTTACTTTTTTATTAGCGTAGCGAAGACCCCGGCATTTGCCGGGGATACCTTGCGCGATGGGTGATTCTTAAGAGGGATAACCGCGATTATCCCTCTTAAGTGCCGTAGCGCGGATTTATTCCGCGCAGGCATCGATAAAGGGAAAACACCACGGGTTTACCCGTGGTAGTTTATTTTTTAGTTTTGCTTCAGAGGAATTTCAAAGCTAAAGACAGAACCACATGGTTGGTTGGGCGGAGGGCTCTGGACCCAGATTTTTCCAGCATGCAGTTCAACGATTTCTTTTGATATTGGCAACCCCAGTCCTGTACCGCCGGATTGGGATCTCGTCTTTGAACTTTGAACGAATGAATCAAATATTGCCTCATGTTCTTCTGGTGGCACACCAAGGCCTTCATCCTCGATACTGAATTTCAATCTTTGTCCATCAACATAACAGGCAAGTATTATTTTCCCATAGTCGGGACTGTATTTAATGGCATTCGAAAGCAGGTTGGTAATGACCTGGGTGATAAGATTCACATCTATTGTTGCATTGATTTCATCAAGGCCGGATACATCTAACTGAAGCTGATGTTCTTTAATCAAAGAACCAAGTGATTCAACAGTGTTATCGATTAATTCTTTAACGTTGCAATTTTGAGGATCAAGTTCCATTTTACCGGACTCTAATTTTGATAAATCCAGCAGGTCATTTAACAGCCGGGTAAGCCTGTCGGTACTTGCATCAATGTTTTCCAGGAAATGACGGGCTTTAGCATCCAGGTCCCGCTTAAGGGTAAGCTTGGTAAAGCTACGAATGGCATGCATTGGCGTCCTTAACTCATGAGACATATTGGCCAGGAAGCGGCTTTTTTCTTTATTTGCGGCTTCAGCTTTTTCCTTGGCGCGCACCAGGTCCCTGGTTCGCCCATCGATTTGCCTGACCAGTTCCTGGTTGTAGCGTTTGAGTAAATGCTGGCGGTAAAAAATAAAGGCTAAAACCGCCAGGATAATGGCTAATACTTTCCATAAAAAACCATAATCAAAGCCCTGTTCATATTTTACCGAAATCCAGCTGTTTAAAATTTGCTGGGCTGTTTTTTTATCGATCCGTAAAACTGCTTTTTCAAGTGAAGAAAACAGCAATGGTTCATCATTTCTAATCCCAACACCGAGTTCCCAGTATTCATCAAACTTGCCTGAAATTTTTAATTCCGGATAACCCCGTTGAATTAGAAAACCTATCGATGCCAAGGTATCAATAACACCATACAATTCGCCATTTTCTACTTTGACCAATCCCTCTTTCAAAGACGCGACATCCGTAATTTGCATATCCGGATATCGTTTTCTGAGGATCTCGCCGAAAGCATAACCCGCTACAATGCCTAATTTTTCCTCGGTTAACAGGCTCACATCCGAGACATAGGACGTTTCCTTACGTGTAGCCAGAACCAGGGGAAGCCTTAAATAGGGTGTTGTAAAGGACATGTATTGAAGACGCTCGGGTGTCGACATGGCCAAAGAAAATATGTCGCATTTTCTTGCTTTGGCAAACGCTATACTTTCCGACCAGCTTTCTGTTTTTACGAGCTGAATGGGAATTCCAATATAATCCTCGATCAATTTCATAAAATCAGCAGAGATACCATCATGACGTCCGTTATGGATTCTTTCCATTGGCATCCAGTCAGGGTCAACACACATCGTTACTGCGCCTTTCTTTTTTAGAAAGTCTGATTCTTCTTTATCGAGTGACTCAGTCCTGGAGTTGGATTCAATTGTGGAAATTTCGGTGTTGGGATCAGCCTGAGCAGCCAGGACACTAATAGAAAAAATTGAGCTCGATAAAACCGATATCAAAGCTAAAAACGACAAAACTTTGTATTTCATTACTGCTGAAAGATCAAAAAGTGAAACTGGGAGCAAAGCTGAATAGCAGCTTTCTTAATTTTAAGCCATTTGTCTGATTATACGGATAACAGGCGATAATGTCTTAAGCCTTTTCATAATTTTGGCAAGGTGCTGCCGGTCGTGCGTGGTGATTACGAAAGTCAGGGCCGTGGTAACGCCATCTCTTTCTTCTGTATGAACATGCTCAATGTTCGAATCAGTATCTGAAATCGTCGAAGCGACTTCAGCCAGAACACCTCGCTGATTACCGACTTCAACGCGAATTTCAGTGGAAAACTCACCCTGCATCTCCTCTTCCCATTGCACATCCAGCCAACTGTCACCCTGCTTGTTGGACTTGGACAGATTCTTACAATCACGGTGATGTACAACAATCCCGGTACCCGGCCTGAACATCGCACCAATCGGATCACCCGGTATTGGCCTGCAGCACTTGGCATATTTAACCACCAGGCCCTCGGTACCCCGAATCGCCAATGGCCGGTTTTTGCGTTCATTGTCATCAAGGAGAATGTCGGCATCGTTACCCATCATATGACGGGCAACCATTAATGCCATGCGATTGCCCAGGGCAATATCTTCATACACAGCATCAAAGTTCGGTAACCCAAAGTTTTTCAGATAACTTTCCCTGGTCTCAGCAGGAATATCTTCAATACTGGCATCGTAAATTTCGAGTTCTTTTTCAAGTATTCTTTTGCCAAGCTCAATCGCTTCGCGGTTTTTAAGCTGTTTAAGAAATGACCGGATATTCGCCCTGGCTTTACCGGTTATCACCACATCCAGCCAGGCAGGACTTGGGCGGGCATTACTTGAAGTCAGAATTTCTACTGTCTGGCCGTTAAACAGGCGGGAACGCAACGGCACCAGGCGACGGTCAACGCGGGCAGCAACACAATGATTACCGACATCAGAGTGCACCGCATAGGCAAAATCAATAACCGTGGCACCCTTGGGCAACTTGAGAATTTTGCCGCGCGGCGTAAAAACATAAACTTCATCCGGGAACAGGTCAACTTTGACATGCTCCAGAAACTCTTCCGAATTACCAGCGCCTTTCTGCAGTTCCAGCAGGTTATTCAACCAGCCTGCAGCGGCATTGCTGGCCTCTTCATCATGCCGGCCATCCAGCTTGTAAAGCCAGTGAGCAGCAATGCCTGATTCAGCAATGCGGTCCATATCACTTGAACGAATCTGCACCTCAATTGGTAACCCGTGCGGACCGAACAGAACCGTGTGCAATGACTGGTAACCGTTGGCCTTGGGTATCGCAATGTAATCCTTGAATTTTCCCGGTACCGGTTTATAGAGGTTATGTACGACACCGAGAATGCGATAACAGGTATCAACATCATCAACAATGATCCGGAAAGCATAGACATCAGCAAGGTCTTTGAGCTTCAGGCGTTTTTCACTCATTTTGCGATAGATGCTGCTGATATTTTTTTCCCTGCCGATGACTTCGCCTTTCATACCTTCCTGCTCAAGGCGATTACAGATAGCCGATTCAATATGATCAACAATTTCCCTGCGGTTACCACGCAGGTCCCTCAGTGCATCCTCGATAATACGGTAACGCCAGGGGTAATATGCCTGAAAACCAAGCTTTTCAAGTTCCACACGCATGGTGTAGATACCCAGGCGCCCGGCAATTGGCGCATAGATTTCGAGAGTCTCGCGCGATATACGCCTGGCCTTGTCGGGACGCATAACGCCCAGGGTACGCATATTATGTAGACGGTCTGCCAGTTTTATCAGGATGACGCGGATGTCGCGGGTCATCGCCAGCAGCATTTTCTGGACGTTGGCCGCCTGCATTTCTTCGCGGCTTTTAAAGTCCAGGTTGGTCAGTTTGCTGACACCATCAACGAGATCGGCAATCTCTTCATCAAACAGCTCGATCAGTTTTTCTTTGGCGGTACCCGTATCTTCAATGACGTCATGGAGAATCGCTGCCATCAGGCACTTGTAGTCCATATGCAGTTCGGAAAGAATGCGGGAAACAGCGATGGGGTGGTAAATATAAGGTTCGCCGGACATGCGTTTTTGACCGGCGTGGGCTTCAGCACCAAAAAGATAAGCCCGGTAGACTTCGCGAATTTGCTCAGGAGGGAGATAGTTTTCAAGATCAGAGCAAAAATTACTGATCAGGTAACGGGGCTTACCATCCGTTTCCTGAAGATCTGCTATGTTTGCAGAGACAGATTGATCCGTAGCTGCCGAGGACACCCTGTAATTCCAACCCTTTGAATATCAATGTGAAAACTATGACTCTGTTTATGTCACAGCCACAGCAAAAGTCAACTGGATTTAAAGCTGATTCGGGTTGAATTTAATGGGGGTGAAACGAGGGCCCGATATTTCCGGAAATTATTCTGGTGCAGAAGTGGCGCTGGCAGCACCGAGATCAGCTTCCAGGGCGGCCGCCAGTTCATCGTCAACTGAAACCGTTTCTTCTTCAGGCTCTTCAACCGTGTGCTTGGTAATCAGGCCTTCTGCAATTTCACGCAGTGCAACCACGGTCGCCTTGTCATTTTCCCAGGGTACGAGAGGCTCAACACCATTAACCAGTTGCCTGGCGCGTTTGGTCGCCAACAATACCAGTTCAAAACGGTTATCAACGTGGTCTAGACAATCTTCAATGGTAACGCGTGCCATAAATAGGTTTCCTGTAGCTCTTACAAATCAGGCCGAGTGGCCTTCTACTTAATCAAGGGCGTGAATTCTACGATAAACAATGCCTTACGCCAACAGTGCTGCCAGTTTTTCTTGTTCCCTGGCGGTAATTAGCGATATTTTCTGGCGATTTGCCTTGAAAATAGCCCCCAATTGCTCAAGTGCGACCTCAAAATCGTCATTAAAGACCAGGAAATCGTATTCCGGGTAATGCGACATTTCGTCAACTGCCTGCTTCATGCGGCGGTCAATGGTAGCTTCGTCGTCCTGACCGCGATCACTTAAACGTTCCCGTAAAGCTTCTACCGTCGGTGGCAAAATAAAGACGCTGATTGCCTCTTCGACCCGCTCACGCACCTGGCGTGCACCCTGCCAGTCAATTTCAAGAATGACATCAAACCCGTGCGACAACTGCTCACGGATGCTGTCTTCAGAAGTGCCGTAATAATTTCCAAAAACATTGGCTGATTCCAGAAAAGCGCCTTTTTCCACCTCGGCTTCAAATTCTTCGACCGAGACAAAATGATAGTGGACACCATTTTCCTCACCGGGACGCGGTGCTCTTGTGGTATGTGAAACGGATAGTTTCAGCTTGTCATCAAGTGGCACCAGTTTTGAAAGCAGACTGGTTTTACCCGCACCGGAGGGCGCTGATACGATATATAACGTTCCAGACATTTATGTTTTCCAATTAATTTATGGCAGTAACTTTACAAGCGTTTCCAGGAAATCGTCTTTCTGAATAGGTTTTCTGATAAATTCTTCAGCACCGAGATCCTTTATTGCGTCCAGGTATTCCGTTTCACCTGGATGAGTTCCACCACTGGAAACAGCAATTACCGGCATAAGTGGGTTAACGGATTTGATCTCAGTAATTAGCTCAAAACCATCCGGACCAGGCAGAAAAATATCCAGAACAACCAAATCCGGCTCGAAAGACTCGATATCATTTAACGCTTTAGTGCTGTCATTGACCAGAAAAGCTTCATGATCAGCATTTTCCAGCATACCTTTGATCATGATTAAAAAAACCTCGTCATCATCAATAATCAGTATTCTTGCCATAACTTTTTTATAAATATTTGTTTAAAATTTCCTGCTTGACTGCTGTAAAGGCCTGTTCAAGTTCAAGGATGGTTTTCCTGATTGTTTTAATATTGCGTTGCCGACAGTAATGCTCCAAAGCTGCGGCAATCCTCGACATTTTAACAGCATATAGCGATGCCGCAGTACCTTTGATTTTGTGTGCGACAAAACCGATTTTTTCATAATCAAGATTGTCTGCCGCTACATTGACGTCCTGCAACTGCCTGGAAATATTGGATACAAAAGCATCAAGCGCGTGCTTAACCTGGTCTTCATTATCAGACAGGGCATATGAGACCTGATTAAAATCCAGAACCATGGCAGGATCATCAACATCATCCCGATCTGGATCCCGATCTGGATCAGGGCCTGGATCAAGATAGTCAGCCAATCTTGATTGGCGGTGCTGAATAATATCGCATACTGCAATCAAATCGATTGGTTTGGCAATGACACCATCTGCACCGGCAGCAATCAATCGGCTGCTTTCATCACCAACCATGGCACCGGTTATGCCAATAATCGGATTGACATACCCCATCGATCTTAACTTTCTGGATAGTTCATAACCATTGAGCCCCGGCATCATGATATCCGTCAGTACAACATCAAAATCCTGTTGTTGTGCCGCTTGCAAGGCGAGATCGCCATTTGCTTTGCTGGTAACAACAGCACCATGCTTTTCCAGGGCCTTTTCTGTCATCAGTCTTAGAAACTCGGTGTCTTCAGCAAATAAAATATTCTTACCCTGAAAAGTTCTGTTTAAATAGTCTTCTGCCTTTTCTTTATGCTGTTGGTCTGCAGCCAGTTCCTGGTGCTCAAGCGGCAGGTTCATGCTGAGTGTAAACCTGGCACCGCCCTCCGGCCGGTCTGAATATTCCAGGTCACCGTTTAAACTGTTAGCCAGGGTTTTGCTGACATGTAAACCGATCCCCGAACCACTTGCCGAAGTTGAGCCCTGGTAAAATGCAGAAAAAAGCTTTTCCTGATCATTGCGGTTAATCCCTTTACCGTTATCGTCAAACACCACATGGTATTCGATATTATTATCAAGTTGCTGTCCTTTTACCCGAATCCACAAATCTGATGCACCACTGTGTTTAGCCGCATTTTTGATGATATTGGTGACTATTTGTCTGAACAGCTGGACCCTGAAATGACAGAATCTGTGCGATAGCTCATCTGCCTCCAGATGAACCTGGATGTTTTTTTCTCTAAACAGAAAATTAACCGAGTGAATGACGTTTTCGATAACCTTGTAAACCTGCCCGGCACTTGATTTACTCTGATGCGAACGCTCCGGCCTGGCTACGTAACGCATATCATCAAGCACGGATAGCAAATGCTCGCTCGTATCTTTGAGTATCTGTTCATGCTCACCCAGCTTTTCGCCATCCAGATCATCAATAGCCATTTTCATTGATGCTGCAGGCGTTCTCAGTTCGTGTCCGATGATGGCAAATAACTGTTTCTGCCGGTCAAAGGTTTCAGCCAGCCGCCTGTTTGCCTTGTTTTTATCCTGTAGCGCGGCCTGCAGGTGCCCGGTCGCCTGGGTGATCTGCATCTGCAAATAGGCGGTAATCTTGCGAATAAATACAAAAATTAACAGCTCAATAGCAAGGTAGGAGAACAGACCAAAAATAAAATTGGAGTTCTGATCGTTTTTATACTGATGCATACGCACAGATACGTTGCGCCAGAAAACAGCTAAACCAACGTTATCTCTTTCAGCATTCTCCTGGCCAAGAAAATCCCTGACAGGTGACACTGAGAGGGTAAAATACTGATCCTTTTTTTGAACAAGCCTGACTTCCTTTGCATTTAACAGTGGCCCGGTCTGCAGGATGACTTCGTCTATATTGGCACGCATTGAAGATCTTGATGAGGCCTCTTCGACACAATCACAGTCAGAAATACTTTCGGCAAGACGTTTATCTGCAAATTCCGGCCACACTGTTGAGCGCAGATGATCATTTAACAGTAAAACCGCCACACCCACGCCAAAATGCTTATCAATTGATTCAATCGGGTTTAAAAAGCTGGCTCCAGCTTCGAGGGCACCAACATAATGATTCCTGTTCTCAGCATCCCGGTACCAGACTGGCACCACGCCACGCAGACCCGAGTAGACACGGCCAGTTTCAAAGCCAGCATGAATCTTTTGATCATTATTGGTTGCGACGATGACATGACGTATGTCATCCATACGATCACCAAATTTATTCGGTTTGTGCACCCTGAGAAAACTTAATGACCCAGGCCCAAGATGGAAATGTAACTGACGGGTATTTTGTTCCTGAATAGACTGGTTCCACTCCGGCGATACCATCTCGTAAAGCTGACGGCGAATCGTCTCTGCCTGCGGGCCACCTTTTCCACCGCCTTCTTTCTCTACAGCCAGCTTGCCACGATAGAAAAGCTCCTGAACTTCCGGTTTATTGGCAAACAGCGAAGCAACCAGCACCAGGTTATCGGTTGTACTGTTTACCTGCGCATTAAGCGCCTGTTCATAATTGTTTCGCTGATCCTTAAACTCCTCGAAAAGTGCATCCCTGGTCAGCACATAGTTCATAGAAACGAAAGCGATATCAATAAGCGCAACGAGCAGGCTTAAAAGTAAAAATATCTTTTTTTCGTTGTTGCTGAACTTGTATGACACTTATTACGGAATGCCTGTAATCAAGATGTTATTCAATATTCTGAATCTGTTCGCGCATCTGCTCTATCAGCACTTTCATTTCCACTGACACCTGGGTCGTCACGGTATCTGCCGACTTGGAACCGAGTGTATTGGCCTCCCGGTTAAGTTCCTGCATCAGAAAATCAAGTCGTCTGCCGATGGGCTTTTGCTGTTTCAGGGTCCGCGCCACTTCCTGTAAGTGAGTCCCCAGCCGGTCCATCTCCTCATCGATATCCAGACGCTGTGCCAATACCACCATTTCCTGTTCAACACGGGCATCATCAAGTTCGGCAAAATCAGCCAGCTTGTTCTGCAGGCGTTCACGAAGTATAGAAATCACTTCCGGCATGCGCTCTTTGGCCAGTTCGACCTGCTTGTACATTTCATCCAGACGCTGGCTGATCAGTTCTCCAAGCTTGCTTCCTTCGCGCCCGCGTGACTCTACGAGGCCTTGCAGGGTTTTTTCCAACAGTGCGATGGCATTGGACTGCACCTGGTCCAGGTCGACAGCCTCGGCATCGAGCACTCCGGGCCAGCGCATAACCTCGTGAATTGATAACCTGGCTTCAGAATGCAGCAAATGGGCAACCTGCTCGGAAGCATCCAGCAGTTGCCTGACCAGGTTCTCGTTAACATTGAGCTGCGTAGCAGCACTGCCGTTGCTTTTATAGCGCAATACACACTCGACCTTGCCACGTGAAAGGGCCTGACCAACCTTTTCCCTTACCAGGGTTTCCAGGGCACGAAACTCTTCCGGCAGGCGAACGAACACTTCCAGGTAACGGTGGTTTACCGAGCGAATTTCCCAGGTCAGCTCACCAAGGTCAGAACGCTGTTCTTCCCTTGCAAATGCTGTCATGCTTTTGATCATATTGGCCTCTTAAAGCTTGAAATGTTTATGTGACTGGCTTCAAAAAAATAAAGCGGTTAACTTCAGGAATTATTTTACTGGCCGCTACTATATCAGTATGAGCGAATTACCCCCAAGAAAAGCCCTGTTGCCGAGAACGGCGCTGGACTGTTATCACGTCGTACGACTGATAGGCAGCGGTGGCTTCAGCCTGATTTACCTGGCTCGTGACGACGAGACCCAGGATGAAGTCGCTATCAAGGAATATTTTCCCAAGCGTTTTGGTATTCGTGATGAATTTGACCAGGTGCAGGTTGCAGACGAAAAAAAGCTCAACAGCTATTTCCGTGGTCTGAAACTGTTTTTCCTGGAAGCCAAAACACTGGCCAACATGATCCACCCGAATATAGTCAAGGTACGTAACTGCTTCCTGGCCAACGGTTCGGCCTACCTGGTAATGGACTATGAGCCAGGCAAGAATCTTGGCACCTATATCAAAAAACGCCAGGGCGGACTCAGCACCAATTTCATGATGACGGTTTTTCCACCGCTGCTTGATGCATTAAACCTGATGCATACCAAGCAGCACCTGCACCTGGATATCAAACCCGGCAATATTCATCTGCGCCCGGGCGGCAACCCGCTGCTGCTTGATTTTGGCGCCGTGCATGAAGTGACGGAAAACAGTGACCCTGCCAAGGCACAAATAATCACGCCCGGTTTTTCGCCTGTGGAACAGTATTACAGCAAAGGCAATATCGGCCCCTGGAGTGATGTCTATGCCGTTGGTGCCACCATGCGCGCCTGCCTTGACGGCAAGCCTCCGCCCTCGGCCACGGAAATGGATGCCGGCAAAGAAAAACTAGAATCCGCTGTAGACAAATTTTCAGACCGCTACCCCGGCTGGCTTCTCCATTCTATCGACTGGGCGATGGAGCTTGATCATGGCAACCGCCCGCAATCAGCAGCGGCATTGCGAGATGTATTATTGGAACAAAGCGGCCGTCCCAGGAAAATCGCCACGCCTGCCACAGAACCGACATGACAGAAGTCCCCACTAAAAATCAAAATAGTAAAAATCAAAATGGTCACAACCAACAGGACAAATACCTGTCGACTCGAGTCAGCCAACGCGGTGACCGTAAAATCAACCAGGATCGCTGTGAGATCTTTGAACATGATGGTATCACCGTGCTGGCTCTTGCCGATGGTATGGGCGGCCATCCCAAGGGTGAGATCGCAGCCCAGATATTTATAGATACCGCTTACCAGCATCTTAAAAAATATACTGCTGAAAATTTCGAACCGAATGTATTTATTGCCGATGTCATGCGTCGGGCACATAAAAACATCCTTAAATTCGGCATAGAAAAACGTCCGCCTATCTACCCGCGCAGCACCGCGGTGATCGTCATTATTGTTGACGGCATAATGTACTGGTCACACCTGGGTGACAGCCGCACTTATCTATTCCGCCATGGCCGCGCCCACATGCGCACCATGGATCACACCCGCGCCGAGGCGATGCGCCTGTCCGGCAAACTTGCTGACGGTGATGCCCAGGCCGTGGCATCAGGCCGCAGTGGCGTTTCAAAATGCCTGGGGGGTATGAAAAAACCGAATGAAATCGAGATTACCCCGCCGCTGGCATTGCAGGCAGGTGACATCATTCTGTTGTGTACTGACGGCGTCTGGTCGCAGCTGAAAAACCAGGAACTTGAAGATATTGTGCTGGATTCGTCATTGCAGTTTGAAGAAAGAATTTCTGACCTGGTCGACAATGCCGTTAAGGCGGCCCATCCAAACAGTGACAACGCCACGGTATTAGCGTTATTCTGGCAGGCAAATAGTAATAAAAGTAGTAATGAGCCAAATACGCTTCAGCCAGGCCCGGGTATCAGTAACGTCAAAAATGTCGATAATGTCGATGACGCACTTGATAATCTTCTTAACCTGATTGATAAATACAATTAACCCCCCC
>CALAZS010000241.1 GCA_937926265.1 uncultured Gammaproteobacteria bacterium | reverse complement strand
TCAAATATGCTTTTCATGTTCATTTTGTATTCTCCCAAAGCGTTTCATGGTTCAAACTTTCCAGAGTTAAAAAATCCAGGAGTTAAAAAATCCTTAAATAATCAAATCTAGGAATAAACAAATTCACCGTTTTTGAATAATTCGGGGATTGGCTTATTCGGTACATATAACCTTCGTCTTTTATCCTGAAGCCTGGCTAATCGCCGGTTAACGGTCCTGCTGGCCCGGTCGCTGGCACGAAAGATTGCGACGTATAGATCTGACTGCACATCATCAATGACAATTTCTTTTAACCTGGGAATGGAAATACGTATCTGGCAGCGTTTGTCATTGCCACCACGAGGGCCGTTGACATCGCTGAGCCTGACGACAATTTTCTGAATCTGGTCAAAACGCGAACTCAAGGTCAGGTTAAGGCGATCCTTAATGAAATTAAGAATGGAATCGGTAAGGCTGAAATCACGTGCTTGAATATCTATTTTCACTGTTAGCTCCTCAATTAAGCTCCTCATTAAAATCAGTACCTAAAGCATAGGGAGTTGGTGTTTAGAAAAAATAAGAAAAAATTAACTAAAGATTCGTTTTTTTCGATGGAAATCTAAAGCTAATAGCAGGTATTTCCAAGGTTTCAGAAAGTCGCCAGTATTATTGGATGATTAATTATTGGATGATTAACTACTGGGCGAATAACGGGTTAATTGTTTTTTTGTTCGCGTGCCGAGTTGATTTGTTTTACAAGTTCATCAATTTTAGGATTGAGACGGGAAAGCAGAATTTCACAACTGTCGTGATCCTGTGAGCAGGCTTTCTCAAGCTTTCCGGCAAGGTGGCTTAACTTTGTCATGCCGAAGTTCGCAAGGTTACTTTTGAGCGAATGTGCCATTATTCTCAGGTTTTCAAAATCCTGTAGTTTAAGTAATTGAGCAGCTTCTTTATCAAAGTGACTATATTTTTCAGCAAACATAAACAGGATGTTACCCAGTACTTCCGGGTGGTTACTTAAAAATGAATCGAGTAAATCAAGGCCTTCTATTTTAAAAAGCAGGTTTGCGGTATCAGATTTTTCGGCTATCAAAGCCTTATCCAATGGCTTGCCACCAAACATATACTGTTCGAGGGAATGCATAAGTTCATTTTTTAAAATAGGCTTGCTTAGGGTACAGTTAATGCCGGCTTCAATACCTTTTTCCAGGTCTTCCGGAAGCACATTGGCCGATAATCCCAGTATCGGTTTATGTCGATACGGGATAAGTTTTCTGATTTCCCTGGTTGCTTCAAAACCATTCATAACCGGCATGTTAATGTCCATTAAAATGGCATCAAAATCACTGTTTGCTTTTAATATATCCAACGCCATTTGACCGTTATCCGCGATAACGATGTTAATACCGACATCGTTTAATATTTTAGTGGCGACATACTGATTAATTTCATCATCTTCGACCAGCAGTATGTTAAGTCCGTTCAGCCTTGGGTATTCATCATGACTTTCAATCATGGCAGGATTTGATACTGAATTGAGGTTTGTAACCGGGACTGGACCTGATGCTGAATTTGCTAAAGGGTTGTTAACAGCTGCATCCATAAGTTTCTGTGAAGAGGTATCAAATGTCAGTTCAATATAAAAGGTGCTGCCCTGGTTTAGCTCACTTTCAACCCAAACTTTGCCTTCCATAAGCTCTACCAGCTGTTTTACGATCGCAAGGCCCAGGCCGGTGCCGCCAAACCTGCGCGAAGTGGATGAATCAGCCTGTTTGAAAGAATCAAAAATAATAGCAATTTGAGCATCGCTCATACCAATGCCGTTATCTTTTACGCAAAACAGTAATGTTACTTCTGCGTTATGTTTTTTGATCAGTTCACAGTTGACATTGATCTGGCCATTTTCAGGGGTGAATTTAATTGCATTACCAATGATATTAATCAACACCTGGTGAATCTTGATTGGGTCAGCAACAATCGATTCGGGTACATCATCATTAATATCAAACTCAAGTGAAATGTTTTTAGCCTTGTAGGATGCGCTGAGCATGTTATCTACATTGGTGAATTCTTCCTGCAGGTTCAATGCCATGAAGTCCATGCCAACGGCTTTTTTTTCAAGTTTCGAAAAATCGAGTATGTTGTTTAACAGGGTTAACAAGCGTTTGGTTGAAGTTTTTAACTTAACCAGGTGCAGGTTTTTCTGTTCTTCGTCTTTTGCATGAATGGCGAAGTCTACCAGGTTATAAATGGCATTCATTGGTGTGCGGATTTCATGTGAGACATTGGCAAGGAATTCTGATTTAAACCGGTTTTCAGCTTCAGCATTTTTAACCTGGTCAATCAGAAGTATTTCAAATCGTGACCTGGCCAGGTTAAATGCCGCCGCAATCAGTGAAAAGAAAAACATGGCAATAACAAGTTGCGGTTTAAAGCCTTCCGGGTAGATATAGAAAAGCTTCGCATCATTGATGGCCACTTCGCTATAAGCCATTGAAGATGACATGACTATCATCCAGAGGATACACATGTGCCAGCCAATTTTTTGTCCTTTAAGCAGAAAAGCTATGAATGGGAATGCAAAAATCCAGAGCGCACCAGTACCTGCGATACCACCAAAAATCACCAGGGCGATGGTTATCAACATGCCATAAACCAGAACCAGGTATTCGGCAAAGCTGACCCTGTTCTTGTGATGACCGATTAACAGGGCAGGTAGCAGGAACAGTATTGCGGTAAACGCTTCTACGGCTGCAAGGTTGTAAAAGCCGGTGAGGTAATTTATTACACTGAATAATAGAGTGAAGGGCAGGGCAATAGCGATAGAGGTTCTCAGGTAAGCAACACGTTCTTTAAAGGGCGTTACTTCCTTGAAGTTAATTCCGAAAAAAAGCAGCAGGTAGTGTAGAAAAGACGCTTTCAACTGGCGAAACCTATGGGTAACCTAATATTTTGATTGAGATTGTTTTTTGCTGCCAAAGCACAAACCAGGGTAAAAGAGAAAAAATTTATTATACAGACAATGGTACATAAATTTAGCAATTCTTAATCTCGAACTGGGCTTTAATAACGGCTAAATTACTGACATACCAAAAGAAATTTGATAAAAATATCAGATAATAAAAATTAACAGGCCGTTGTTCTGTTTTTCCAATAATTTAATAAATAAAACTATTAAATCGCTTCATTTCGAGGGGTTACATGAAAGTCTTTAAATTATCGCTTTTTGCAGGGTTAGTTTGCACTTCAAATGCCTGGTCTGCTGCTTATAAAGTGCCTGAACAGTCATTGAATGCAACTGCGTTATCAGCAGCGTATGTCGCCAATGCCAATGGTGCAGATTCTACCTATTACAACCCGGCAGCCATGGTGTTCAACCAGGATCGCAGTCAGCTTGAAGCCTCGGTGACCCTGATTCATCTTCCTGAAATCGATTTCTCAGGTACAGCAGATACTGCCCTGGGGCGGGCAGTTATTAGTGGTGATTCCTCAAAAATTGAAAATTTCATTGTGCCTACCTTTCATTATGTTAGTCCTGCGGTCGATAGAGCCCGTTTTGGACTTTCTGTTGTCGCACCGGCTGGATTAAGCAAACGCTGGAAGGATGGGGCCCAGGCTTTTTCTGAGGAGTTCACGCTGAAAACTGTCGAAATCAATCCGACTGCTGCTTATCAACTCGCCGATAACTTTTCAATCGGTGGTGGTTTGAGAGCGGTTTACAGTGATGGGGTAGTGAAAAGTACTTTTAATACCTCTCTACCAGGCCAGCCCGTTTTATCGCGTGACCTGGAAGGTGACTCCTGGGATTTTGGTTACAACCTGGCCCTGCATTTTAAACCATCTGATACCTTATCTTTGGCAGCCACTTATCGTTCCCGGGTGGACTTGACTGTTGAAGGTGATGCTGAATTGTCTTTTGCAGGTATTCCATATGACGGGCCTGCATCTGTAGAAGTACCAATTCCTGCAGCTTTGAACCTAGCGGCTGCTTTTGAGGTCTCACCTAAGACTACAGTTGAGCTTAATTACGAACGGACTTACTGGTCATCTTATAAAGAATTAGACTTTAATTACCCTACAACATTGCCTCATCCTGTTTTGGTTGCATCATTTGATACGCCGCAAGCAAGAGATTACAAGGATTCCAACACATGGCGTATTGGTTTAACGCATCAGTATGATGATGAATTAAAACTCATGGCGGGTTTTGCTTACGATGAAACACCGGTGCCTTCTGAAACACTGGGTTTTGAACTGCCGGATTCAGATGCCTATGTTTATTCTTTCGGTGCTGAATATAAAATGGACGATAATATGTCGATAGGTGGTGCGTTGCTTTATTCGGATAAGGATTCCCGGTCAGTTGACCAAACTCCACCAGGTATCACAGGTGAGTTCAAAGGTGCAGGTGCTTATCTGTTGACGTTAGCGCTTAAATACAATTTCTAAATCCACTTCGATGTTCCTGAAATGATCATCCCGGGCTAAAGCAGAGCGATCTGATATTCAGGAAATCTCTTATGAGTTTTAAGATTGACGAAGTTATCGAGTCTCACAGGCACTTTCATGAACAGGCCGACGAAATTCTGTTATTTTACCAGCTAGGCTTTAAAGAAGTGATTAATCTTATCCAGCATTGTTGTTGCGGCGACAGGTTTATGAAAGTTAAAGTCTGCACCCATTTCTTTAGACACCTCCAGTAAGGTATCTCCCTGATCGTTGCCAACACCGCCCGACATGGTAAAAACGGGAATCGCTTCGTTATCTTTTTTTATTTTATCCAGGAGTTCAAGGCCATTGTTTTTCATGACAATGTCAGTGATGACCATATCGGGTGATAACTGTCTGTATTTGGAATAACCATCCAGACCATCGTTGGCAGTAAATACTTCGTGGCCTGCTGCTTTGAGGAAATGGCTGTATATTTCCAGGTCTATTGCGTTGTCATCGACTAATAACAGCTTAACCATAATTGGCATCCTTTCTGATAATTAAGCCTCGAATTTTTTTGATTTAATTATTTATTATTATTAGTCAGCCAAGTCCTGCAGGCTGTAGAGCAGACTGATCGTATCAGAAAAATATTTTATGTATGTAGGAAAAATCTGAAAAAAAAGCCCCACGTAGTGGGGCAAAAGCGCACTATAGTGAATTAATCATCACAATCTTGAAGTTCTTTAGGCTCACCTGCTGCAGTTGCTGGCAAAGTATTAACATCAATTTTGGGTTGGCTGGATGGTAAGTTTTCATAAGCTTCGTCATACATGGCAGTATGAATGTCTTCAGCAAATAATGATGAGGCAGAGAATAAAACTATTGAAATACAGGCAATTTTGAATAAATTTTCCATTTGATACAGCTCCATATAAAAGATTTAAAGTGTGTAAATCCTGTTGCCGAAACTGGCAACAAATAAAACTTATCAAAAAGAATTAAATTAGTTTGTAGGAATATTCTGAATTTGACAGCATGCTGTTATGGCTGTCATAAATGTTTAATGTTGGGCTAGTCCCCGCTTTAGTGTGGATGACATGCTGGAAAACAAAAAGGCCTGCATCGAGTGATGCAGGCCTCTTACCGTTAATAGTTAATGATTAACTATTATCTGCCAGGCGCTGGTCGAGCAGGTGCTGGTGCAGGCGCTGGAGGTGCAGGTGGCACCATCTGTCCCTGACCACCGTAAGGCATTGGGGCACCATAAGGCATACCGCCACCATAAGGCATTGGGGCACCGTAAGGCATACCGCCACCATATGGCATTGGGGCACCATAAGGCATTCCGCCACCATATGGCGAGCCACCGTAAGGCATCATTCCCCAAGGACCACGGCCGTAGCCATAGTAGTCATCATCGTCATCAAAAGTCTGTTCGAATTCTTCCATCCAGTATCTTGGGTCCCATTCATCGTATGGGTTACAGTCAGGAATTTCGGGTCCGTATGGGCCCATTGGTCCCCAGCATTTCCAGTCATTGTCATCATCAAAGAAGAAAGCCATGGCGCTGCTTGAAGCACCTAATAAAAAAGCTGAAAAAATCGTGAAAGTAATCGTTTTTTTCATGTATTTTCCCTCCGTTTAGTTTTTATTTGGCAAGTCAGATTATAGTACTTTTTTCAGATAGTAAAAAAAGTTTACAGATTTAGGCCAACTTGTCATCAGCCACATGGTAGTTCGGGTCTTCTTTGACGTTGACTTCAACCAGGTCGCCGGCCTTGGTTAACAGAACACGGCATTCAGGACTTAGATGTTTGATATGCAGTGTTTTTTCAAGTTTCTGGTAACGCTCGGCCAGGTTATCAATTGCTTCGATGCCAGAGTGATCCATAACCCGGGTGTTATAGAAGTCGACTTCAATATCTTCAGGGTCATTTCTCGGGTCAAAAAGTTCACCAAACGCATGTACAGAACCGAAGAACAGTGGGCCATTGAGTTCATAGTGCTTGGTGCCGTTTTCATCAATATATGAAGTAGCCTGCATTTGCTTGGCATGTTCCCAGGCAAAAACCAGCGCCGAGACGATTACACCCACGATTACGGCAATCGCAAGGTCAGCAAACACAGTGATGACAGCCACCAGGATTCCAACAAATGTATCTGCGACAGGAATTTTGCCGAGCAGGCGGAAGCTGGCCCATTCAAATGTGCCAAGTACCACGATAAACATAACGCCAACCAGTGCAGCGATCGGGATCATTTCGATCAGGCTGGAAGCGACCAGGATAAACAGCAACAGGAACAGGGCGGCTGAAATACCTGACAGCCTGCCTTTACCTCCGGAGTTGATGTTGATCATGCTCTGGCCAATCATCGCACATCCGCCCATGCCGCCGAAAAAACCATTCACGGTATTGGCAACACCCTGGCCAACACATTCCTTGTTACTGCGGCCACGAGTTTCAGTAATCTCATCGATCAATGTAAGCGTCAGCAGTGACTCAATCAAACCGACACCGGCAAGGATAAATGCATAGGGGAGAATGATCATCAGGGTATCGAGATTAAACGGTACCATTGGAATGCTGAAAGACGGTAAATCGCCGGCTATGGTTGCACCCGGGTCACCGGACATATCTTTGAGAACGTCCTGAACAGTTCGTGCATCCAGGTCCAGGCCAATCACAATCAGGGTGACGGTAATAATCGCGACCAGGGAGGCAGGGATAGCGCTGGTCAGTTTAGGCAGATAATGAATGATAAGCATGGTCAGGGCAATCAGGCCCAGCATGATCCAAAGCTGCTCGCCTACCAGCCAGGTCATTTGTCCGCCTTCATCAACTGTTTGAAACTGTTGCAGTTGGGCAAGGAAAATGACGATCGCCAGCCCGTTTACAAAACCGAGCATCACCGGGTATGGCACCATGCGAATAAATTTACCCAGCCTGAATACACCGGCACTGACCTGAATAATGCCGGTCAGAATGATGGTGGCAAAAAGATATTGCACACCATGTTCGGCAACCAGGGCCACCATGACAACGGCCATGGCTCCAGTTGCACCGGAGATCATGCCCGGGCGACCGCCGATGATCGCGGTAATCAGGCCCATCATGAAAGCGCCATATAAACCAACTATTGGCTCAACCCCGGCAACAAAGGCAAAGGCAACGGCTTCTGGAACGAGGGCGAGGGCGACGGTAAGACCGGAAAGAGTGTCATTGCGAACGCACTGTTTGCCGGGGCATGAGAGTTGAAACATTTTAAGGCCTTGATGTTTAGAAGGCAGACAGAAAAAGAAAATCTGACTGGCTGGAAAAAATATAATTTATTATTTTAACAAATATTAATATTTATCCAAAATACAAATTGCCTTTTGACTCAACAGGCATCAGTGTCATCTGTCAGGATTCAGGATAATCCCTGAAATGACAAAAAATGCGTTAATTTTTATGGATGGTTTCGACAACAAACTGCGGGTTGTTCATTATGGTTTTTTTCACGGCACATTGCTCAGCCACTTTCTTTAAGGCAGGGTGAAGCTTGGCCGGGATGTCTTCAGGTATATGGATGGTAGTTACAAAACCATTAATGGCCTGTTTTTCATCTCGTGTGACATTAAGCGATAATTCAATGCCGGATGAATCGATATTTTTATTGTCACAATAAGATTGGATATAAAAGCCGGCACAGGTTGCAATGGAAGCAACGAAAAGATCATACGGCGCAGGTGCGCTATTTGAACCACCATTTTTTTCTGGCTGGTCGGTCATGATCAGGTGATCACCGATATGGGTTGAGACTTTTTTATTGCCTTCCAGTGTGACTTTTAGCTCCATTGGTATTCCTTAAAAAATTAGTATTAAGCCTCTTATGCAGTAGCCCAGTTTTTAGCTTCCTGCTTGTCATTGAATATTTTATAGATAAAAGACGAGCGATGTTTTCGTGCAAAGGCAACATACATCTCAGCAAGGTGCTGGTCTTCTTCGCGGATAATAATGGCTTCCCTGATACCTGAATGGCCAATGGAGTCAATTTTGCTGTTCATGGCTAACTCGGAAACATCATTTTCGGCAACCGTGATTTCGGCATCAAGAAAGTCTGCCAGGATATATTTAATGTTTCTTAAGCTCAGAATCGAATCAACCTGTTGCTGGGACTCTGCAATAGTCTTGAAGGTGACGTCACCGTTGAAATTAAGCCGGCAACTGTCTTCGGTTGTTTCCAGAATAAACGGCATAAAAGAGAAATTGTTTTCGAATAAAACCACATTTTAAATCAAGTTATATGATTAGTGAAATCATTCAGTCTGAAAATGTCTATCATTTAAGATTAGAGGCTAAAAATAACTGACTAGAAATTTATGCCTGATTTACCCACTGCGGAAAAGGCAAACCAGGCTCTGATGATTATGGGAGCGAGGAATGCATTGGCTGCTGCCTGCGCTGTATGGTTTTTAATGCTCATTCAATTTTGATGTAGGCAAAACCGTTCTTCTGGTGTTCTGCTACCTGAACAACACCAGAGGGTACCATTTCAACATCTTCATAGATTTTGGCTTCATCCAGGTTGATCTGGCTTCTGGTGATGTTGCAGAGCTCTAGTTTTACATCATGTACCTGGGTCAGCGTTTGCAAACGACCTTTTAGATTCTCACGATTTTTTTCAAGCTCATGATCTACCATAAACGGCGTACCTTCGAGGTTGTCATCGGTCAGGAATCGAATGCCGTGGGCAACAAAAACGATACGAATATCGTATTCAACCAGTTCACTGGTGTAATAGCTGACCATGTTATTGATACTGGTAATCATCGCAGAGAAGCGTCGTGGATCTGAAAAATCAGCATGGTAGACAACGCGGGCAATGCCGTCATCTTCTTCAGCCTGAACAGCAGACACTGTAAATAAAAACATCAAGATCAGCAGGTAAGTAAGTTTTTTCATGATTGAATCTCAATAATTGAATAAAAATTAAGGGTTTAAGTTAAATTGCGCACTAATTTACTGATATCTGGATATCAACGCTATTAAGGTAAGCCGCTATATTAAATATGAAAATCCCCATGCTGCTTAGAAAGAGTTGGCCATAAAAAGTTTTGTTCAGGTTAAATCTTTGAATTGGCTTAGTAAAAGTACCGCATGGGAACGTTGGTATTTCCTAAGGTCCAGCGCCGAATCGAGAAATTCAGTAAAACCTTCGAGGTCTTTTCTATCCTGCTTTTTTAAATGTTTAAAACCCATGGACCAGTTGGGAAACTCTCTTTCAGAAATCTCTTTTTCAACATAGATCACATTGCCACGGTTTCTGGAGTCCTGACAAATGGAATCATAAATTTGCGTTACGTCTTTTTTCTCGCCTTCCAGCACCTGGAGAAATTTTTTCTCTGCATAAAGCAACATCCCTGTCACCTGCTGTTTTTCATTACGAGCCCTGATTTCGCTGAGTAAATCTATCAAGTCATTTTCAGACATTGGATTGGTAGCATAGCTTGCGTAAATCAATTGAATCATGGTTATCTGTAAATTGCTGAGCGACGCTCATGTTTTTGTTTCTGCAGCAGGCTTTCCATCTCCTTTTGATGTTTTAACCTGATTTCAAGCCGCTCGGCATTCTGTTTTTCGCGCAGGACCTTTCTCTCTGCCTGGTGTCTTTCAGTCACGCTTTGAATATTCTCTACATTGGGCCCGGAAACGTAATGCTGCGGGGTATGGCCTAGTGGCGCATGGCTTTCCGGAGCATAACTTTGTGGATCATAGTACTGTTGGGCCTGTATTGCTGGTGCGACAATTATCAGCGTGAGCATTACAGATATCGTAAGTTTTTTCATTGGTGTCTCAATCTATTAATGATTCGTTAGGATAGCTGAAGAGGGGCTTGTTAAGCTGTTTTTTTTATAAAAATATTGTTTTTTCAGCAAGATAGATTATAGGAACTTATTTCACATATTTCTCAACAAATTCCAATACAGGCCGTTACATGAAGCATAAGTAGTTAGAACAGGGGATATTAGTGGAAATTACAGGTTTTTCAGCCTCTATGGTTGCTTCTGGTGGTTCAGTGCAAACCGGCGATGCCGTGGCAGTGAGCGTACAGAAAAAAGCCATGGATATTCAGCAATCACAGGCACAGCAACTGATACAGTCGGTTGAGCAGTCTGTCCCTAAACCTCAAACATCATCACAATCTTCGATAGATGTTTATGTTTAGCTGAAATTTTGCCATTTTCTTGACATCAAACCCATTATGATTCGCTCTGATGGGTTTTCTTTTGCCTGAAATTGCATTGGAATCTCGATTCCAGGAAGCCCTGATAAGCCCCCCGGAATTCGGTTATGCGGTTTTTCTCAGTTCATGATCCCTGTAATGCGGATTTGTCCAGCAGGCGGGAAGGGCTTCATCTGACATAAAAACCAGGCTGGTTTTTTCAAATGTTTCAGGTTCCTGCATTTCTTCTCCGAAATGAAAGCGACCCATAATGGTGTTTGTAAATGGGTCATACAATTCGTCAAGGCTCATGACTTCAACCAAGTGACCGCTGGAACGTTCTTTCATGTACATAGCGGCTCTCCTATTAATACCTTTTAATGGCTTAAAACAGGAGACTTCATGGTTTTTTGTAACTTACAAAAAGCCGTCTCCTATTAGTAAGTATAGTTTGCTTGAAAAGCAGGGTGGTTTAAGCAGGCGTTTTTGTGAATTTATTTCATTTACATTTAACTGTATGTGGCTTGAGAAAAGCCAGGCGAACAGAAACGATCAGTTCAGATGTTTCCTTGGTGATTTCACGGGGGAAACGGGGAAACCGTGAGGCTGAATTTACAATATCAGCCGCAGCCTTATCGAGTACATCATGCCCTGAGGATTCCCTGATAATGACATTCTCGACATTACCTTCCGGCTTTAAGAAAAACTGTACCAGCACATCACCAAAAAGTTTTTGCTGCTTTGCCAGAAGCGGGTAATTGTCGTTACCGGTTTTTTCGATCTTTTCAACCAGGCTTTTATAGTACTGCGCATAAATCGCGTCAGTGGTTTTGGCATTCAGGTATTTGGGTTCGATTACAGATTTTTGAATACCAAGGGCTGGCGAGTTTAGCGCGGATTCGCAGGGGGCTTCCTGGTAAGAGATATTACCGTCAACTTCGCACATGTATATCTGGGCCAAAACAAGCTGGGACGAAGCCAGGAAAATGAGTGCAAACAGGACTTTCATGATGCAATTACTTTAATTTGAAATACCAAAATTCTATCAGAAATAAGGGATATGTCCGTGTCTTATTCGAATTCCATTTCCAGGAAAACCCTGGATGCATTGAGCCTGGATAATTCCCTGAAGGTATGCAGGTATTTAAATTGTGACTGATCTACATCGGCAGCTTCCACAAGGCTTTCGCCTTTATCAAGCACCTCGGCTATTTCCTTGCGCAGATATGTGAGGTAGTCATAGGTATCGCGGGTCACAGTTGCCAGGTCTGTTGGATCACCATGTCCGGGAATGATGATTTCAGGTTGATAAGATTCAAAAATCTTCCAGGTTTCCAGCCAGTTTGCGGTGTTTGTATATTTGAAAATAGGCAACATTCGCTGATGAAAGGCAATATCACCAGAAATCATGATTTTCTCATTTGGCATCCAGACTGAAATATCCCCGGGACTGTGTGCAGGTCCCAGATACAACAGCTCAAAACGTGTGCCGCCCAGTTCAATAACTTTTTTATCCTCAAAGGTTTCATCTGGTCTCGATAAAACGGTGTTCAGGGATTTATCCCGAAGGCGGCCACGCATGTTTTCGAAAACCTGTTTGCCATGTTTTTCAATTTCTTTAACAGCGTCAACATGGGCAATAACCTTTGCTCCCTGGTCTTGCCAGTAACTTGTACCGAGCATGGCATGCCCCTGTCCATTTTCAAGCACAACATATTTGACCGGCTTGTCAGTAACTGCCCGGATTTGATTATGTAATGCCTCGGCTAACAGGTAGTTGTCCCCGGCATTTACAACAAGTACACCTTCTGGCGTGACAACAAAGCTAAGGTTGTTGTTATGACCGGAATTGGCGTAGGTGCGGGGTTGTGTGGCTCCAATAGCTGACCAGACGTTTGGGGCTACTTTTTCCGGCAGGCGATAAAGAAATGAGTCCAGTGTCTGGTCAAAACTGTAAACCGGCATTTTGGCATCACGCCAGACAAAAAAACCGTCAGAGTAATTAGTGACGTTGGTATAGCCCATTTCTTTAAGCGTTAATGCAGCAAGCGGACTGCGTTCATTACGACCGCAGTAAACAACGATCGGCGTATTTTTATCCGGGACGATATCCGGCATCCTGAATTCCAGCCAGCCACGGGGAATGTTGTGTGTGTGGGCGCTGTCAATCATGCCGCCAAGCTGGACTAATTCGTCTGCTGTTCTGACATCGATAACCACTGTTTCAGGTTGTGTGTCGAGTAGTTCTTCCAGATTAAAGGTATCAATGTCAGGTATTTCCTTAGCGGCTTTTTCAAGTAATGACATACTAAATGACGTATTACTGGTCAGACTTGAATCATTGGCCTGTGCAGTAGCCTGTGCAGTATTAAGAAAAACTGAAAGGAAAAAATAAGGAAGTAAATAAACGAAACTTGGCATAGCTGATTAAATTAACTTAATAAACGATTTTTTTATTATATCGCGGACTAATTTAACATAATTGAGATTGAAATTTCCTAATTCAGATCAAAAACGTTCAATTCGAACAATTGACTCAGATCATTTTTAATTGGCCAATCTTATATTAGTATTTTCTAAATTAGTCGTGTTGGGGAAGTTTTATCCTATGTTGAGTCTTTGTTTAGGTAAACAAAAAGAAGTGTTTGAACAGGTTAAGTCAGAGGTTTCAGAACAGGCTGAAGAAATTACCCGTTTAAAAAATGAACTGGCTGAAAAAGAGATGGCTTTGCAGTCAGCAAATCACGAGCTTTCAGAAGTAAAAGAGCTGTCGAGCCTGGCCTTTGGGCTTTTTGATTTGTTCCAGCATTTTGGAGACAGCCTGGCTGAAATGCAGACGTCATTAACCAGCCTTTCAGGAATGCTGCAGGAAGAAAAACAAACAGCAATCCAGGCGGCAGGTGAATCGATTAACGCCAAGAATAACACCGAAAAACTGGTGACAAATTTACGCCAGATGTCTGATTCCACGCATGAGACAGTTGAAAAGTTTTCCAGTCTTGATAAGCGCATGGACTCAGTCAGAGACGTGATTGGTCTAATTAACGGCATTTCAGAGCAGACCAATTTACTGGCTTTAAATGCGGCTATTGAAGCTGCCCGTGCAGGTGAACATGGGCGAGGATTTGCAGTGGTGGCAGATGAAGTGCGTAACCTGTCGACTAAAACCTCCGAAGCCACCAGCGAAATTACAAAAGAAGTTGAACAGATTTTGCAGGAAACAGATTCAACCACTCACACAATGGAAGATATGAGCAATCAGTCCCTGGAGTTATCGGATGTCGGAACACAAACGACCGATGTGATTATGTCTTTGCTTGGCTTGTCGCAGAAAATGGAAGGAACAATTTCTGCTGGTGCCTTGCGTGGCTTTGTAGAGTTGGCCAAACTGGATCATCTTGTTTACAAGTTCAACATCTACCGGGTAATAATGGGTCAGTCAAACAAGTCAGAAGCAGATTTTGCCGATCACCATCAATGCAGGCTTGGAAAATGGTATTACGAAGGAGATGGGAAAGACTGCTTTTCTCATTTGCCGGGTTACCGGGAAATAGAGAGGCCCCATCAAATGGTACATTCTCATGGGGTGGCTGCAATTCAGGAGAACCAGGCTCACAACACCTTCAAGGTATTAGAACATTTGAAAGAAATGGAAAAAGCCAGCCTTGAAGTATTGAGTCACCTGGAAGAAATAGCCCGATCAGGTGAAGTGGACCATAATATTCTCTGTGCCAGTGCTATTTCCAGTCATAGCTAATATCAAATAGCTGATATCCAATAGCTAATATTTAATCTTGGCTCTACAGTTCTACGCTGACGCTGGAAGCAGAGCGTTGAGCTTTGATTTTAGCCTCATCAGTGCTTTCTGCACGCGCCAGTGCAACGCCCATGCGGCGTTTACCTTGGACTTCTGGTTTTCCGAACAGGCGCAATTGTGTATCGGGTTCTGCAAGCGCTCTGTCAATATGATTAAAAACGACTTGCCCGGAGTTACCTTCAACCAGAATAACAGCTGAAGCGGAAGGTCCGTGTTGTTGAATATTGGGTATCGGCAGGCCCAAAATTGCACGCGCATGCAGTGCAAACTGCGATAAATCCTGCGATATCATTGTAACCATACCGGTATCGTGTGGGCGGGGAGAAACTTCACTGAAGAATACCTGGTCACCTTTGATAAATAATTCAACACCAAAAATGCCATAACCACTCAGGGCTTCAGTAATTTTTTTGGCGATGTCTTTGGCAGCGGTCAGTGCATTATCAGTCATTGGTTGAGGTTGCCATGATTCCTGGTAATCACCATCTTCCTGCCGATGACCAATGGGCAGACAAAAACTGGTGCTGTCTTTATCTTCTGTTTTGTGGCGTACGGTGAGCAGTGTAATTTCATAATCGAAATCGACAAAACCCTCGACAATGACTCTACCGGCCCCGGTTCGTCCGCCTTGCTGGGCATAATCCCAGCTTGTGTCGATATCATCCGGGCTTTTAATGGTACTTTGGCCTTTGCCGGATGAACTCATGATTGGCTTTACCACGCAGGGAATACCCACTTCGTTGACGGCATTAATAAAATCATCTTTGTTATCAACAAAGCGGTAATTGGATGTGGGCAGGCCAAGTTCTTCTGCTGCAAGACGACGGATGCCTTCCCGGTTCATTGTTAAAAAAGCCGCTTTGGCTGTTGGAGTAACGTTAAAGCCTTCCTTTTCGAGTTCGATCAAGGTGGGGGTTGAAATGGCTTCAATCTCCGGCACGATATGATCGGGCTTTTCCAGTTCAATGACGCGGCGCAGTTCGTCACTGTCCAACATGGAAAACGTATAGGACCGGTCAGCAACCTGCATCGCAGGGGCATTATCGTAGCGGTCACAGGCAATAACTTCGCAGCCGAGGCGTTGAAATTCAATCACGACTTCTTTACCAAGTTCTCCAGAGCCCAGTAAAAGTATCTTCCGGGATGTGTTTGAAAAGGGTGTGCCAATTGATGTCATTTTTTTCCCCTGGTATTTGCTCTGGAGTTTTCTCGAGTGTTTTCTCTGGTGTTTTCTGTATGTTACCAATATCCGTAAAGTGTCGCAGCCGCTCTTATTCCAGTAGGAATTTCTTATCTCATCTCTGGTGGTATGGGAAAAGGTAGATGAGGTATATTTTGATCATGGAGCAGAATAACGATAAACCATTGCCGATACTTTATTCGTTTCGACGTTGTCCCTATGCAATTCGGGCCAGAATGGCAATAGCTTTTAGTGGGCAGAAAGTTGAGCACCGGGAAGTGGACTTAAAGCAAAAACCGGTACAACTTATTCAGATATCGCCTAAGGCCACCGTACCGGTTTTACAGCTTAATCAAGGCGAAATACTGGAGGAAAGCCTTGATATCATGCTTTGGGCTTTGAGCCTTAATGACCCTGATGGTTGGCTTGAAAATAATGGTCAGGCAGCGTCAGAACTGATTGAAATGAATGATAACAAGTTTAAATATTATCTTGATCGTTATAAGTATGCAGACCGCTTTCCGGAACATTCTGTTGAGTACCACAGAAAAAAAGCCAGCGAATTTCCAGCGAAATTAAATTCGTTATTGCAGAGCAGTTCATACCTTGTTTCAAAGAAGGTTTCCCTGGTGGATGTCGCCATTTTTCCGTTCATCAGGCAATTTGCTTTTGTCGATAAAAATGGCTTTGACAGTATGAATTGGCCGTATCTGCAAAAGTGGCTTGAGTTTTTTCTGGAAACTGAATTGTTTAAAACCGTTATGAAAAAGCACAAGCCATGGCAAAGTGGGGATGAATCCGTAACTTTTCCCTGAAATCTATATGGCTTTCTGATTTCGTTCAGGTTTAAACAACATCCAAAATAGTGGATTGAACAACAAAAATCATCACGAAGCCTACAAGACCGCCGGCAAGTGCGGTTAACAGGATTGTATTACCAGCAAATCCGCCGTTATATTTTTTTCCAAGACTCAGGATAACCCCGATCATAAGGATGATTAGAGCACCGATAAAAACAGGTAAAGCATATTGAGTTAAAAGCTGGTCAGTAATCATAATAAATATCTCCAAAAAAACCTAAGCGAGAATATTGAGATTTTCTGGTTATTGCCATTAAGGTAAACCTTGATTAAACCTGCTTGTTTTTTATGGTTTATTTGCGAATATGTCGTTAATGCCGGTGCATAACTTTTACAATGTTTAATCTATTTAAATCACCTCTAAAACCTCACTTGGGATTCATCTATATATGTGAATCAGCCGGACAACCTATGCAAAGCCTGGATTCAATTACAGCTATTGAAAACGAAGGGCTTGAAGGTGATCGTTATCAAACAAAAAAAGGTTACTGGGATCCTGTGGAAGGTTGCCAGGTAACCTTTATTACATTACATGAGATTTCAAAGGCAAATAAAAAGGCGCCAATGACATTGGATCTGGGTCAACACCGTCGCAATCTTGTCATTGCGGATATATATCCAAGGGAACTAATGAATAAAATGTTTCAAATTGGGGAGGCTGTTTTTCAATATGAAAAGCCAAGACCGCCTTGCGGTTACCTGGATCAGTTGGTTATCAAAGGTACTGCTAAATCCTTAAATAAACACAGTGGCTTCTGTGCCAGGGTTTTAAAGACGGGTTTAATTAAAGTCGGTGATGAACTGACTTTTCTAACATAAGTTTAACTTAAGTTTGGCTTAAGTTTTTTCTTTCCCGAAGAATGAATTTATACAGTTCCTGGGCTGCTGCCTTATCAAGATGCCGAATAACCCAGTCTTCCATTTTTTCAGGAGAGGATGGCAGGGCATAGCAGGCACGGTCTAAATATTCCGGATCAACCTTTGTTGTGCAGAATTTAAAGCCCCGGACGATCAGAAAATTGTAGATATTCTGAGTATCTTCTGCCGACCATTTGAATGATTCGTTCATCGAAATATAAAAATTAAATAAAAGAAACCCCAGCCATTTCTGGCTGGGGTCTCAATAGGTTAGAGAATAACCTTATTTAGCTTCTGGAGCAGCAGCAGGAGCTACTGGAGCAACTGGTGCACCGTAGTAGTAAGGAGCGCTGTAACCGTAACCACGACCGTCGAAGTTGCTGTTCATGTTCTGGTAACCGTTAGCACTTCCGTCCCAGTTGGTTT
>CALAZS010000240.1 GCA_937926265.1 uncultured Gammaproteobacteria bacterium | reverse complement strand
CCTATATATGTATGTATAAGGGAATATAACAATCCTTGAATAATTCACCAAACAATTGTATTAATTATTTTCTCTGCCGAAAAAATTCATTAAGATGCTCTAAACTTTAAACAATTTCAGTTACTTGAATATAGCCTCATAACCGGCATCACTCTCTATATATGATTATTGACCAAAAAGACCTGATTAGATACGTCGAAAAGCTGCCCGCTTTTCCGCAGTCTGTTACCAAGGTCATCGAACTGACTTCCCGGGCCGAATGTTCTCCCAAAGAACTGGTTAAAGTTATCGAGCATGACCCGGTGCTTACGGTAAAAATTCTGAAGTTGGTCAATTCTGCATTCTATGGCTTATCCAAGCCGATCAAGTCGATCAACCATGGTATTGTCTATGCCGGTTTTAACACCATTAAAAACCTGTCGGTATCAATTGCTGCGATCGGTGTTTTGCCCCGAAAAAATGCCATTAACTTTGATATCGATGCCTTGCTGCTGCATTCCATTGGTGTAGCGATTGTTTCCAAAAGGCTGGCTAATAGTTTGTCCGTAAACCCCAAGGAATCGTCAGATTATTTTATCGCTGGCCTGCTGCATGACTTTGGAAAAGTGGTTTTGATTCAATACAAACCTGATTTATATAAACAGGCACTGGGGTTGGCGGCAGATGGTTCCAGGCCATTGTTTCAGACAGAAAGGGAAGTGTTTGGTCTTGATCATGCCCAGGTTGGTGCTTTGCTGGCTAAAACCTGGAATTTGCCTGAACAGCTGATTGAAGCAATCAGTAAACATCATGACCCGGATGCCAGTCCAAATAAAATGGTGGACTGTATTTTTGCCGCTGACCAGGTGATTCATACCATGTCATTTGGCAATTCAGGTAATAAACATATAGCCGCGTTTTCGGAAAGAATTATTGAACGTTTTGGCAAGGATTTATCGGAACTGGTCAATGCGCTTGGTGATATTGAAGAAGAAATGGAAAAAACCCGTTCATATATTTCAGGTTAGGTATAAGGATGAAAATAAAATTCTGGGGAGTCAGGGGATCCATAGCGGCACCCGGGCCGCATACTGTTAAATACGGTGGCAACACAACCTGTATTGAAGTCAGGGGTGATGATAATGAACTTATCGTGTTGGATGGCGGCACCGGTATCTTTCAGTTGGCCCAGACCCTGTTTCCTGAATTTCCAGTTGATGTCAGTGTCTTTTTAACCCACACCCATTGGGATCATATCCAGGGCTTGCCGATGTTTGTACCGATATTTGTGCCCGGTAACAAAGTCACAATCCATGGAGCAGCTGACATTGTGAATCAGCGATCGATCAAGGATGTCGTCACCCTGCAAATGGATTACTCCTATTTTCCGGTACGTGAAAACCAGCTCAATGCTGAAATGCGTTATGTGGATTTACAGCCTCCTGAAGGTGAAACGCTGGTCGGCTCGGCGACAGTCAAGTGGCTGTTAATGAATCATCCAGTACTTAACTTTGGCTACCGAATTGAATGTAACGGTAAAAGCGTGGTGTTCACCGGTGATCATGAGTGGGATTTCAATATCTATGATCCCGAGGATGAAGAGTATGAAGATTATCAAACAGTCATTGATGAAAAGCGCGAGAAAGTGATTAACTTTTTCAGAGATGCTGATGTGCTTATTATCGATACGGCTTATTCAGATGATGAATACAGTACCAAGAGGGGCTGGGGACATGGCACTTTTGGCACCAGTATTCAGGCAGCAAGAGAAGCCGGGGTTAAAAGAGCTTACCTGACGCATCATGAACCGACACGTACTGACGATACCCTTGAGAAAATTTTTGCCGATGCCATGAAAAAGTATGACGTCCAGAACTGTGACCCGGTTTTTGAACTTGCGCGGGAAGGGCTGATTATAGAACTTTGAGGCTGCTGGCTAATACTTGCGTTTAAACTGTTCCATGCCTTCAGCAGAGAGTTTCATTTCTTTTTTGGTTTTTTCCTCGATGATTCTTCGTTTATCATCTTCCGGCATAACATCCTTGCCATTGACGCGTTCATAGTATTGACGGATAAAAATCAGCTTTTTATGCAGCCGTTGATTCTTGAAATGGTTTATTAACCATTTGGCTGCGCTGTCTGGTGTTACTTCAAAAATCCCATGATGTTCCACTACGCCCTGTGAATCGGTTTGTTCAACGATTTTGCACGAGCAAATGGAGGGCTTTTCAGCAAAAGGTAACGTCCATTTCTTTTCCAATGCCTCATGAACTATGTGGCTGAGTTCATTTTTAGAAGAGGAAACAGGTATACGCAATGCGATTAATTTCATGGTTAAAATTTTCTTAAATATGCATATTCAGGACTTGGTCATAGTGGCTCTAGCAAAACCGTCTTACCATATCAACTTAGACGCACCAAATTAGCAATAAAAGTATAGTTTAAGAATTAGTCTTTTTTTGTTTTATAAAAAAACAGGGCTAATTTAGTAATTTAATTCACGTTCTGAAATAAAACGTGCTTTTGCCGGTTATTTTTTGGTCTGAAGAAAACTGAAGTCTAAGTTGGGCAGGGGTTAAACGATTTAAGCGGTTTTTCCTGAATTTTGAGTAGATGCTGAAAGCTCAGGGGATACTGGCAGGGTAAGCCAGTCACATTGGTCACAGCCAATTTCCAGTTGTTTGGATAACTTGAGATTAGCCAGGATAGCTTCACCATTTGATTCTGTTTTTGATTCTGTCTTATAACTAGTCCGGGATGCTTTTTCAAGCTCAGACAACTCAATTATGGCTGTTTTGTTCTGCTGGTTGCAAAACATGACAAAATCACCAGAATTTTCATCAACAGTCCATTCGCAGTACGGCAATTGCATGTAACAACACTCAAGTTTCTCTAAATCAGGCCGGATTTTAAGATATTGTCGATAATTTTCATTGATTTGCGTCAACAATTAGCTTTTTTGCCTGAATACTTGTTTTGCCAGTTATATGAGATCCGAAACCAGTTCTTCAAAGTAATTTTTTAAGTGTGCGATATCACTTGAAGGGTCAGCTTCATATTGAATAATGAAATTCACGGTGTCTGCCGGAATACGAGCCTTTTCCTGGTTATCGAGGTAGAGAATTTGGTCTCCACTTGTTTGATCTGTTTCCCATTTAAAATCAGCCATGATTACATCCCTATTAAATTGTCTGCTGATGTTTCAATAATAAAAATTAGTGGTTACACTGTCTGTAGGATTTGTCTGATTTTGATGAAATCATCTTGTTTTTCGAGTAAATCATGGAAAAAGTTATTGGTAGCTACAAAGTCTATTTCAAAGACGAGCAAGGTGCGTTGAGAGTCGCCATTGTCAATGACGTCAACGAAATCAAGCCACCCAATGAAATTGTTAAGGTTGAAAAGAACCGTCCGCAAGGCTGCTTTAAATGCTGCTGATAAATTAGTTTTTTATGTGAAAAATGACCGATCACAAATTATTAAAATGGACTCATGAGTACGAACTTGGTGTTGAGGATATTGATCTTCAGCATCATTATTTCGTAAACCTGATCAATAAGATAAGCCAGCTGATTCTGGACTCAAATCACCAGATCTATAAATCCCGTCTGATCAGTGAACTCAATGCATATGCGCGATTTCACTTTACCAGTGAAGAAAACATGATGCTGGCAGCCGGTTACCAGGGGCTTGGCGAGCATAAAAAACTACATCGCGAGTTGCTCGAACAGCTTTCCGAAAAGGAAAAAATGATTGATTCGCATGCAGGCAGCCAGGTCATGCTTGAGGAGGTTGTAGAATTCCTGGCCGACTGGTTTGCCCATCACACTTTAATAGAAGATAAAAAATTCAGTGATTTTCTGAATTCACAATAAACCATTACCTAGTGTTTTCGAATTTGAATTTCAGCATGGGACATTTGCTGATGTTCAAAAACAGGGTGAAAAATCCTCTAATCAAACCCAGCTTAATCTAACCCAGCTTAATCAAATTCAACTGACAGGCTATCCCTGTCAATACAGGCACGGTTATTCTGTAAAGATTTAAGCCAGCCTTTTCTTTTAAACTCGGCAGTGGCCTTACTGGCACTTTCAGTCGTTATTCCCAGCATGGCACCCATATCATCACGTGTGGGCAGGAAAAAAGTATCATCCTCTGAGGTTTCATCAAGCAGCATCAATAGCCTTGCAACGCGCTCTTTTGAGTTGCCGGTCGATAACCGGGTAATCCAGGCATTGGCGCTGTGCAGTGCTTTTTGCCAGCGTTGCAGAATCTGTTTATGCAGACCTGGAGAATCCCTGCGCATTGTTGCAATAACAGACTTGGGAATACGACAGACTCTGACGTGATCCATCGTAATGGCATCATGATCGAGTGATGCTCCATCGAGGCTTTCCAGGCCGGCGAGATCACCCTGGCCAAGTATGCGGACGATGCGGCGGTCACCGTTTGGTAAACGCTGCACAAGTTTTACCAGACCGGAACGAATCGTATAAACAAACGACGTATCATCACCCTGTAGATATAGGCGGTGGCCAGGTTCAAACTTGATGTCATCAATCGGTAAATGCATTTTGTCGAACATGCTTTGTTCAACATCAGCAAATAAAACCAGGTGTCTGATGGCGCAGTTTTTACATCTATCTGAGCCTTGCCATGCAGATTCAATTTCAATTTTTTTCATTTTCTGGAAATCTAATTATCTATTTTATTTTGCTGTAATCAGCCGGAATCATAGGAATTTTTAATGTTGGTTACCAGAGAATTCCGATTTTAATTCAAATGCTACAGATAAAACTGTTTATCTAGTGGGGTAACACTGATTGGGTAAGCGTTGATAGCCGTAGCTGATAGGTGAGGCTCGTTATATAGGATTGGGCGGGATAAAACTGATGAGAAAAGAGTAAGGATATGAAAAGGAAGCGTCCATGCCTCCAGATAACGAATCGATTATTCGATTGTTTTTTTCAAAGATGCCAGTGGTGAGCACTTGATAGCCTTGGATTTAGGCTTGGCTGCGATTTTAATTTCTTCACCGGTAAACGGGTTACGACCCATACGCGCTTTTCTGGCAGGTTTGATTACACGACGGATTTTTACACCAGTATCCGGAATTGTGAATTCACCTGAACCTCTAGCCTGCATGTGACGTTGAATGAGTTCGCCGAGGTTGGAAAATACGCCGGCAACTTCTTTTTTGGATAATCCAGTATCTTCAGAGATAGCTGCGATAATTTGTGTTTTGGTTTGTTTGCTCTGGATTGAAGTCAGTTTTTTAACCGGGGCTGCCTTGGCTGCAGATTTTTTTGAAGCTTTCTTTTTCGCTGTTTTCTTTTTAACCGCCATTATAGTAATTTCCTTTATTGCTAATTAAAGAACTTATGATTATATAGTCATATTCACTAAAGTATAGTATTTAAGACATATAGGCATTAAATAGTCTAGAGTTATTTCTACTAATTAGATTAACTATAAAAGGTCAACTTTATACAACTTTATAAATGATAGATACTGCATGACGACAATTGAAATTATAGAAGATGAATCTGAACTTATAGAAGAGTATTTGCCGCCCTGGAAAATACTGGTGGTTGATGACGACCCTTCGGTTCATCAGATGACCGACTTTGTATTAAAAGATCAGCATTTCTTTGGCAAGCCTCTTGATATTATTTCGGCTCATTCTGCATCAGCTGCATTTCAGGTTTTAAAAAAACAAGATGATATAGCTTTAGCATTGATTGATGTTGTGATGGAAAGCGAACAGGCGGGCTTTACCCTGGTTAAGCAAATTCGTGATGAACTTACAAATCATCATATTCGTCTTATCATCAGAACCGGCCAGCCGGGTAAATCCTCTGAAGAAAGTATTGCCAAGGAGTACGAGATACATGGTTACTTTAATAAAATCGAAATCACTTCAGATAAACTCAAGGCAATTATTCATACTGCCTTGCGTTCATACCAGGATATCACCGAACTGGAATTTAAAAACCGGCAACTCAAACAACTCGGCTTTGATATTCGTGAATCTTTAAATGGCGTGGTGGGTTATCTGCAAATTGCCAATAAATCACAGGATGAAAACAAAAGAAAAGATGCACTGGATAAAGCCAACAGCTTCTCGGGAAAACTTATCGCAACCATCAATGAAAAACTGAGTGAAATTGATGGCTGAAAAAATTTTAATCAGGCTTTACTTACATCCGGTAATTTTCTGATAAATAGTGCTGCCATTAATGAAACAATACTGAGTACCAAAATAACACTGGCCGGTCCATATAGATCGCCAATCACACCTACCAGGCCTCCAGCCAGCATCAAGACGCCGATCACTGTATTGGACACTGCAACATAAGCGGCCCTGTTATCTCCACTTGCCATATCAACCAGGTAAACTTTTCTTCCTAACCTGGCACCGCTATGTAATATGTTCAAGACCAGAAAAATCAGAGCAAAGCCAATTTCTCCTGTTATCCACTTATTTTCGAGTAACACCGCGGCAAAGGTAAATAATCCCAGCAGCCCTGACCCAATTGTCGCTATTACCATGACCTGTCTGCTTGAACGGTCACCAAGGTAGCCCCAGAAGGGCGCAGATAAACTGTTTGCCAGGCCGTTGGCTATAATCAATGCACCGAGTCCGGCCAACGATACTCCGGATGAGGCCTGGGCAATTAAAACATAAAAAGGTGGGGCCAGGGCTGTGGACAACAACAGGGCCCTGGAAAAAACAAACTGTCTAAAATGTTTGTCTGTTTTTAATAAAGCAATTTGTTGCAGGGCAACGGTAAGTGCATTACCGCCACCTTCAGTTGCACCTGGCTGTTCCTTGATCATGGAAAATACCAGGGTAGCCAATATCCAGAGCAGACCACCGATGAACAGCAGTACAGCGAAAACCAGGTTGCTGGCGTTATCAAGTTGAGTTGTACCTAGCCAGATACCTATGCCTAAAATAGCTAAGCCCGATAAACTGGCGCTCCAACCCATTAAAGCTCCACGACGACTTTTGGAAACGGTTTTACCCAGCACATCCTTGGCCGATACTGAACAAAGCCCCCGGGACAAGCTGAAGATAATCAGCATTATGATAAAGACGCTCCCGGCTGTACTGCCATCCAAAGTCAAAGCAGTCATGCCCATACCAAACAGACTCAGTGCAGATAATACTGAGCCAAGCAGCCAGACAGGTTTGCGCAAAGGCATATTTCTTATCAGGGCGGCTACCGCAAGTTGTGGCAGTAATACTCCAGCTTCACGAATGGGGACTAAAAAACCGGTAAAGCTGGCGGGAACGCCAAGGCTGCCGAACAACCAGGGAATAACCAGTTTTGCACTGGCAATTTCATCGGCAATTTTTCCAAACAGGTTGGCCCACAGGTAGGCAAAAAAGTTTCGTGGCTGATCCTGGCAGGCTTCTTCAGGAATGTCTTTGCATACCCGGGCATCCTCGTCCCCGGTAATACGGTTATAGAGTTCTTCAACAGCCTGACTGGCTTTGGCCTGGAATATCTGCATGTCTAATTGGCTATATGAAATTGTTGGCTATGACTAATTGAACGATAAGTTCAATGGTCTAAATGAGAATTATTATCATTTATAAAGTCTATTGAATTGATTAAATTAAACGATTTTACCTATTATTTTCTTCTTCTATCATGACTAACAAGTTGATTGCATTGGAGAACATTATGACAAAGACATTAACATTTGCAGCCTTGCATTTTACAGTGGCATTCAGTGTTGCCTATATCATGACCGGCAGTATTGTCATTGGCGGTGCAATCGCATTGGTTGAACCGGCGATTAATACCATTGTCTATTACTTCCATGAAAAGGTTTGGAGCAACATTGAAAATCAAAATTGGCCCGCTTTTCAGACGGGATAAAAAAAGCCCCATCCGGGAGGTGGGGCAAAAAGAGGAAACATAAAACAACTCTTTTGGAGTCGTTCCAAGTTAAAACCTAAAAAATTTGCGTGGCATTGAAAATTTTCAATAATGGCATTTTAAATTTCTTATTTGTTTAATTGGCTATTATTCTGTTTTTTAACTATGGGTACAGTATTTTCATTATCGAAAATGCTAAAAAAAGCATAAGTTTTTGATGTTAATCAATATGATAAATTTATTTTGAGCATATACTGACCTGCTCTAAATAGGTTATAAGAATGCATGTTGACGAAGATTTAATTGTTGTGGGAGTAGGGGCCAGTGCCGGTGGGCTCGAAGCCCTGCAGGAGTTTGTAAGGCATTTGCCTGACAAGGCGTATGTGACCTATGTTATTGCACAGCATATGAGCCCTAGTCACAAAAGTCATCTTGTTGATCTTTTGCAAAGGCTTACCGATAAAAAAGTCTCGGAAGTAAAAAATGATGAAGAAATTCTCCCAGACAGAATTTACATCACACCGCCCAGTAAAAATATATCTATTAAAAACAACCGCTTTGAATTAAAAGAGCCGGCGTTGGATTCTATCCTGGCCAAGCCCAGCATTGATCTTTTTTTCAATTCCCTGGCAAATGCATTTGGCCGCAGAGCTGTCGGTATTATTCTTTCGGGAACAGGCAGGGATGGCACCATGGGTATGCGGGCAATTCAAGCCCGGGAAGGGATCACCATTGTCCAGGACCCGGAAAGTGCCAAGTACGATGGTATGCCTTTATCTTCGATCAATGATCAAATCGTCGATATTATAGTTTTACCCGGTAAAATAGGTGAAGAACTTGTTGAAGTGTTTGATTTTATCAATGGAGATCTTGAGTTTAAACCAAGCCAAACACAGCAGATCGACAGGGTAAACATTCTAAGCCTGGTAAAACAGACTGTAGGCGTAGACTTTTCAAAATATAAAACAACAACGATCAACAGGCGTATTCAACGTCGCATGGTTGCCTTGCACCTGGAAGAAGCAAAAGATTATCTCAATTACCTGTTAGAAACACCTGACGAGGTTACGAAACTTTTCAAAGACCTGTTAATTGGTGTGACCTCATTTTTTCGTGATCGAGAGTCATTTGCCGATTTGAAAGAGCTTTTGAAACAGCAACTGGAGCTGGTGGATTTTGAATCTGAAAAATTCCGGGTGTGGAGTATCGGTTGCGCCACCGGTGAAGAAGCTTACTCAATTGCATTTATGCTTTACGAGTTATTAAACTCCAAAGTTAGGCAGGTCAATATTTTTGCCACAGACCTGGATGCTGATGCAATCAGCATAGCTCGAAGAGGCATTTATTCTGAAGCTGCCATAGCGCATTTGCCGAAAGACTTTATCATTCGCTTTTTTGAAAAAGTAAATGATGAATTCCGGGTGATAAAGCCGATCCGGGATATGATTGTCTTTTCCATTCATGATGTCACTTTTGATCCACCATTTAGTAAAATCAACCTTATTTCCTGCAGAAACCTGTTGATTTATTTCAATCCGGAATTGCAAAGCCAGGTGCTGGGAGCCATTACCTATGCCTTAAAAAATGGCGGCACCTTGTTTATCGGTTCTTCCGAGACTATTGGCAGCTTTGATGACAGTTTCACCAGCCTGTCAAAAGAGGCAAAAATTTTCAAAAAGATTTACAACAGTTCAGGCAAAAACATTACCTACAATCTGCCAGTTGAGCATGGGCATCATTTCAAATCGTCATCTGACGCTTACAAGGCGAAACAAAGCCGTAAAGAACAACCTATTCAGGAACTGTTGCTAAAGGCGATCGGGGACTATTTTTTTCCCATGTCTGTTGTGATCAACGAGACACAAAATGTAGTCTATGCGCGGGATAAAATTCCATATCTTTCACTGGCACCCGGCGTCAGCAACCTGCAAATCCTTAAAATGGTGCCACCTGAACTTGAAATGGATTTGCGAACAGTAATTCATCAGGCAAAAAAAACCAACCAGCCGCAGCTGTCACGTTTTATTGAAGTCAAACTGTTTGAAGACTACCACCGCTTTGTACGTATTGTTGCTATACCACTATCAACTGTTCATGATAGGTCTGAACTGATGGTTATCAGTTTTCAGGAAGAAAAAGAAGAAACACTGCTTTTAAATAAAATAGATCGGTCTATTGAAATGCAGAGCACTGCAGTTAAACAGCTTGAGCATGATCTACAGCAAACCAGGCACCAGTTGCAGGCTCTTGTAGAGGAACTGGAAACAAGTAATGAAGAACTGCAGGCTACCAATGAGGAACTGCAGAGTTCCAACGAAGAACTACAGTCCACCAATGAAGAACTGGAAACCACCAATGAAGAGCTTCAAAGTACCAATGAAGAAATTCAAGTAGCTTACAATGAGCTCCAATTTATTTCTGATGAGCATGAAAAACAGCGCAATATTGCCGAAGATGTACTTGGCAAACTGGAGATTGAGCAAAAACTTCTAAAAGGTGTATCAGATAGTTCAACCAGCGGCATTATGGCATTCAAGGCCGTAAGGAACAGCGATTTCGATATTGTTGATTTTGAGTGGGTACTGGTTAATGAAAAGGCTGGAAAGATTGTTGGTAAAAAAGCCGGTGACCTCCTTGGCAAGCATCTTTTACAGGTTATGCCGGGCAACAAACAGGAAGGCCTTTTTGATATCTACAAAGAAGTTACTACTTCACGAAAAAATATAGAACGGGAATTTTATTATCAGCATGAGAACCTTAGCCACTGGTTTTACCAGGTGATCGTGCCATTCCTGGATGGATTTGTTGTTACTTTTACAGATATAACCGATAAAAAAATTGCCCAGGAAAAAATCAGGAACTCAGAAATTGTTTTAAGAGGCCTGTTTGAGAACATGAGTGACGGTGTTGCGGTTTTCAGACCTGTCGATCAAGGCGATGGTTTTACCCTGGCGGATTTCAATGCCTCTTCGGAGAGGCTTTTTTCCTATTATCACAAAGATAATATAGGTAAAAAAATTCATGAATTGATTAATGATGACGGTTTTTTTAAAGCTTTTATTAAGGCTTCATCAACAGATAAGCCGGTCAGGCATGTTCTGAAAAAAATTGAGGAAGATGATTTAAGTAAATGGATCAATTGTTATATTTTTACGCTACCAACCAACGAAATTGTTTCTGTTTTTAATGATGTTACCGAACAGAAAAAAACCGAAAAGACCTTGATTGATAATGCCGAAGTGCTTGAAAAGCAGGTGGCTATTCGTACCAGGGAACTCGAATATGCCAAGAATAAAGCAGAAAATGCAGATAATGCCAAAAGCCAGTTCCTGGCGAATATGTCACATGAACTGCGTACTCCCATGCATGCCATATTGAGCTTTTCCAACCTGGCACTTAAAAAAGAAGACGACCCCAAAATTCAGCGTTATTTGCAGAATATCAGAACCAGTGGCATTCGTCTTACCGGTTTACTGGATGATCTGCTTGACTTGTCCAAGCTTGAATCAGGTGCCATGAACCTGAATTTACACTTGCAGGATTTAACTACGCTGGTTCAGCATGCGATATCAGAGGTGAGCAGCCTGCTGGATGATAAATCCATTTCAATAAAAATGAATACCCAACAGCATTTTGATGCCTTGATGGATCATAAGCTCATGACCCAGGTTGTAGTGAATTTATTATCCAACGCGATTAAATTCAGCCCATTAAATTCGATAATTGACATCGATATAAGTTGTAGTGTGCTTGATGGTATCAATGAAAAACAAGGTGGGAAACATGATTCCATTTTGCTTACTATAACCGACGAGGGTATCGGTATTCCGCAAAATGAATTGGAATTGATTTTTGATAAATTTGCCCAAAGTTCTAAAACCTCTTCAGGTATAGGTGGAACAGGACTCGGTTTGCCAATAACAAAGGAAATTATCTCGTTGCATAAAGGTAAAGCCTGGGCAGTAAGCCCGCCATTGGGAAAAGAAAGGGGGGCTGCATTTTTTATTGAGATACCGGTTAATTGCCAGGCCAAACCGAAAACTGAAAAGTTTGATTTTGAAAAAGCGATAGCAATGCATGTTGGCTGGAAAGAAAAAATGGAATCAATGTTTCTTTCCGGGAATACCGTTCATGAAATTCCACTGACACTCATCGGTAATGAAAATTTATGCTCGTTAGGCCAATGGTTAAACAGTAATAATATTGAGGATGACGAACTGCATGAGATGCATTGCGAATTCCACCAGCTAATGGAAGAGTATGTCAGCTTGCTAAAGTTGGATAAAAAGCATCAGGCTTCTATGGCCTTAAAAAAATATCAGGCTGTTTCTGATCAGCTCGTAGAAAAGTTAAAGCATATGAAAGCTATTTGAGCTTGCTGTATCTATTGTCATGAAACTTTTGTGTTTTTAGGTAAAAGAGTGTGTTTGTATGAAAACCATTATGTGGGATAAAAGTTACTCCGTTGGCATTCCTGAGCTTGATGAGCTGCATAAATTATTGCTGTTTCAGTTTAATCGTTTTGTTCAGAATGCCGACAAATCAATACACTCGGAATCTTTTTCAACCTTTCTGGGTGACATAACCGAGTTTTCTCGAGATCATTTCAAAAAAGAAGAAATGATTTTGAAGAAATATGGTTTCCAGATGCCAGATATTGAAAAGCAAAAAATGGTGCATTTGAAGTTTGTTGAAGAAATCACTGAAATTATGATGCGTGTTTTATCCAACGATGTTACTGCAAGAGAAGACTTGATTGAGCTGTTTCATGACTGGTTTGAAAATCATATCAAGTCAGACCATATTGCCTATATGAATATGACCTGATTTTAAATGCTAAATCCTAAATCCTAAATGCCAATATCCGATTTTAATTGGCGTTTTATATTACTTGTGCCATTACTACAGTTTAAGAGTATTTATGTCTGTCACTGAACCTGATGAAAATTGTTATTTTTGTAAAGTCACCCGCGGCGAAGCTGATCCATTTATATTTGAGAACAGGTCATTTATCAGTATTTTTGATACCAGTCCTGTTAACCCGGGCCATGCGCTGATTATTCCCCGCAGGCATATCGCTTCTATTTTTGACCTTAATGAAACGGAACAGGCCGATTATTTTAATGCTATTAAAGGTGTTAAAAGCGTTATTGAACAAACTGACAAGCCGGTACTATATAAAAACATGATTGAGATGGTATCCGGGCAGGGTCGCCCAATTGAACATATTGAAGCTGTTTTAAAATTACCTTTTATTTCAAACAGTCCAGATGCTTATACAATCGGAAACAACGACGGTAGAGAGGCCGGAAGAAGTATCGATCACCTACATATCATCCTGCTGCCAAGATACAAGGGTGATGTCGATAACCCCAGGGGGGGCATACGCAACATTATCCCCGGCAGGGCAAATTACCAAAGAAGGTAAAATTAACTTCATATATGAATTTTCAGGATTTTATGAAGAACAACTCATGTGTGATATTCCACCAGTTGAACTCAACTTCTGCGGCCTGCGACGATAGTATTTCTCTTCTATCTCTTTGGATTGCTCAGAGTAGGGACTAGTCATGACTTCCTGTAACTCCCTGATCAAGTCGTAGTTGCCTTGCGCTGCCTGCTGATAAGCCGGTGCAAGCTGCCATTCGCGCAAAATATATTTTGGGTTGACGCTTTTCATTTGGTCAGAAATTACTTCAGTCAATGCTTTTTCAACAGGGTTTATATCTTGCCTGTTAGTGATAAGCATTTTCCATTTATTTAACCATTCAGACCAGTTAGCGTCTGAACTGTTTATGTTCAGGTTTAGATCACTGTAGAAACTTTTTTTAAGCACTTCAATACTATCCGGTATTGAAGAAAGTTCACGAAAGAAGATGGTGTAATCAACTTTTGTTTCCATCATCAGTTTCAAGAGCTCCCTGAACAAAGTCGCGTCAAATTTATCCAGTCCAAGTTTTGCAGCCCACATTTTTTCCATCTTGTCCTGCATCTGTTCTGCAAAGCCGAGCTTTATATCATCAAGCTGACGCAGCGCTTCCTGGTCTGACGCTAATAACGGCTTTAAGGCAGTGCAAAACATGTCGAAATTGCGTTGTGCGGCAGTTGGCTGATTCCAGAATGCAAAGTGTTGTCCACCGCCAGTCCATGGCTGAAAGTACGGATCAAAAGCTTCACAGAACCCAAAAGGGCCATAATCCAGGGTGAAGCCGCCGACTGCACAGTTATCACTGTTGAAATTTCCCTGGCAGTAACCAACACGAATCCAGTTGGTTACCAGCGAAGTCAGCCGGTCACGATATGCGCCAGCAAGCAATATGATCTTTTCAGTGGTGCCCAGGTTGGTGTCGATGTCTTTCGTGTACTCGCGATCTATTGCATGCAATACAATCTGTTCGAGTTCTTTCATCGCATCCGGATGTTCATGTTTTCGGGCACGGCGTCCAAAAAGCTCAATTTGACCTACACGGATGAAAGAAGGTGCCACGCGTGTTGAAATGGCTACAGCCTCTGAAACCAACATGTCCGGGTCATGTGATTGGGAGCCTTCCGAGTACCAGGGGCGTTGAACGGTATCTGTTTTCGAAACAAACAGACTCAATGATCTTGAAGTGGGTACTTCAAGCGAGTGCATATGCTCCTGGGCCAGGAATTCGCGCACACTTGAACGAAGAACTGCACGGCCATCTGCACCACGGCAATAAGGCGTTCGACCACCACCTTTAAGCTGCATTTCCCAGCGCTGATTATTAATAACCGCCTCAAGCACTGAAATTGCACGACCATCGCCGTAACCATTACCGGTTTGAAAAGGACACTGCTGGTAGTACTCGGTACCAAAAATTGAAACAGCATAGCCGCAGGCCCAGCCAGTCCTGCGCATTGACTCGGGCACTTCAGAAAGATCGCCGCTGAAAAGCTGAATAAACTCATCTGACCTGGCGAAACTGTCAGTAAAGCCAAGCTCGCGGAAAAGTTTTTTGCTGTGGGATATGTATTCCGGAAGGTTGATTGGTGTCGGGTTAACCGGCACATAATGTCCGTTAAAGACCTGGCGCGCATCATGATCTATACCATTGTCTGTGGCATCAGGATCACATACCAGTGTATCCATAAGCGAGTAACTGGCATATCTGGCTAAATCAGCCAAACATGCAATGTGTGCTTCAGTTAACTGGGGCTGTGTGTTTTGCATAATTCACTTAAGCAATGAAACGACCAATCTAAGGCTTTCTTTAGAAAAGGTATCGTTGCTTAATTCCAGCTTGCAGCGGACACCCTGTGCATTTTTCGGAAGAGAAATAACCTTTCTGGCTAAAAGAGACTTGGTGTGTTCTGCACCAAACTTACTCATATGGGGCTTAAAACCTAGGTTTCGGGCCGTCCAGTCCCAATGACGAAGGTTACTTATCAAACGTTTGTCGCTGTGAGCATCTTTGCCTGTGTAATAACGCTTCATATTTAGAGATGGTATTTTTATAAGGCTTTTTCAGGCCTGGGGTGAAAATTTCAATGCTAGAACCAGAAACGAACTTGCGGCAATCCAGGAGCCAACAATACGGATACCGGTTTTTTGCCAGGTTTTTTTATTCAGATAATCGGCCAGCGCCATCGGATAAAGAACCAAAAGGTAAATTGCAATGCCACTGCCGAACAATGAAACAAACCTGTCTTTGCCTGAAAGCTGCTCCTGGGCCGAATCAATGGCCAATAAGAAACCAGCCAGCAATGCGATGGCTGCACACAATGGTAATGTGACCTTGGGTGCTATGGCAATGAGCAAACCGGTAACGGCCGATAACAACAGAATTATAGCTTCAGTTTCATTGGCAGCGGAAAACCAGGCGGCAACAAGTCCGGCAACTGTAGCCAAACCGAAAACCGCTAAAGCTGTTTGAAATATTTTTGTCCCCTGTTGCCCTAAAAAAATGCCAACCGCAGTTAACAGAAGCAGGTGGGCAGGCACCATTACAGGATGTAACAGCCCATTGTAGAAATTCCCAATGCCCTCAATAGGGCTGTGAGCCAACGATGTTTCAGGTGCTATTAAAAGTGACAGGCAAGCAATGGTAAAACGATTACGGTTCATACGATACCGGTAAGAAAACCAACACCAGCTAGTGCAATCAGTCCACCACCAGTTTGGACTGCAACCTTACCTGCGGGCCATCGCACCAGCAAACCAAAAGCAATACCGGACAAATGGAGTAAACCAGTTGATATGACAAAACCGATACTGTAAGCGAGTGGGTTTGCCGCATTAGGCAATTCAGTTCCATGGGCATGACCGTGGAAAATGGCAAAAGCACCGACGATTAATGCAGCAACCCATATTGGTGGGCGAACAGCAAAGGCAACCATTGCACCCAGTACAACGGCGGATGCTGCTATACCGGTCTCAACTGCAGGAACGGGAATACCCATTACGCCGAGTGCACCGCCAAAAGCCATCACCAGGGGAAAAACCACCGGAAGAACCCAAATCGCGGGACTGCCTAAAAATGCCCCCCATAACCCAACTGCGACCATTGCAACAACATGATCCCATCCAAACAGCGGGTGCAAAAAGCCACTGATAAATCCACCGGTGATGCCCGTGCTTTCATGTGCGCTGGCTACAGAAGCATAAGCAATAAGAACCAGGGTTAATGCCAGAGAAAGAAAATGACGGCTATTCATTTAATTACCTCATTACTGTTAAGACTGAATTTAGTAATGATTATACAGAGGTTAGAGTTAAATGAATGCCGTTCAGGTTTTAAAAGTATAACTATTGGAACTTAATGCGGGAACGAATGTTGTCTATGTCAGTTACAATATCGGCCAGCAACCCCTCATTGCCTGAACCGGTAATCACACCAATACCCGATACCGGGATCAGCTTGTCTATCTGAAAGCGGCCTTCAGTACCTCTTAAAAAACATTCTTCATCGAAGAATAACTGGTCACCATTGCCATCAATTTCGTCGGAAATAATAGTATCGTATCCAACCAGTTTTTCTATATCGGCCTGGCCTGAAATTTCAATGGTTTCAATGCTCTTTTCTGCTGGTTTAATCAATACAGCTTTCATAATGTGTCCTCATATAAATTTAAAACTAACCTGAAAGTATTAACCCATTTGTTTGATCAAAGTTGAAATCGTTTATTTGAAATATTTCGATAGGTGGTTTCAATAATTGGTGGGTCATCAATTGATAGACAAAATCGAATAAAAGCATCAATTTAAACGATTTTGACAATTAAATTTTCGATCCTATCCTTACCATTAAGGAAACTTCAACAGTGAAGTCATTCCAGATATTTTGAATACTCTAAGGCATTTCAAATGCTTTTGAATTTAGGGAGATTACAAAATGAACAGCAAGACAATTGAAGACTTGGAACGTGCAGCCTGGTATGCACGATTGGCGTTTGGAGTTTACCAGGACAAGCCTGTAAGTCCTCCGGCAGTCCCGAAGAAAGCTGAAGCGACTATTAACGTCTTGCCTTGAAAAGGGTTAGGCCTGGTGGAAAATATTCTGAAATGAGCGCATGGTATTTAAAACGCTACTGGGTTATCAAAGCAATTCATCCAGCAG
>CALAZS010000239.1 GCA_937926265.1 uncultured Gammaproteobacteria bacterium | reverse complement strand
TTTCTAGGTACTAACCTGGCAGTCATCATGCTGCTGAGTATTGTCTTCAGCCTGTTAGGCTTTGATAACCTGTTGGCTGCCAATGGTGTTGACCTGGATCTTAATGCGCTGCTGGTTTATTCAGCCATCATTGGTTTTTCCGGTTCACTTATTTCGTTGTTTCTATCCAAGACCATGGCTAAAAGAAGCATGGGTGTTCAAGTGATTCAGCAACCATCAAATCCAACCGAAAAATGGCTGGTTGATACTGTAGCGTTCCAGGCCAGGCAGGCTGGTATTGGTATGCCCGAAGTGGGAATCTTTAACTCGGCGGCACCGAATGCTTTTGCAACTGGCTGGAACAAGAATAATGCACTGGTCGCAGTAAGCAGTGGCTTATTACAGGCTATGACCCAGGATGAAGTTGAAGCGGTGCTTGGACATGAAGTCAGTCATGTTGCCAATGGCGATATGGTTACGCTGACCTTGATTCAGGGAGTGGTCAATACTTTTGTTGTTTTCCTGTCCAGGGTAATCGGTCATATTGTCGACCGTGTCGTGTTTAAAGTGGAACGCGGACATGGCCCGGCTTTCTGGATCGTATCTTTGGCTGCCCAGTTTATCCTGGGTATTCTGGCTTCCATGATTGTTGCCTGGTTCTCACGTTATCGCGAGTTCAGGGCTGATGAAGGTGGTGCCAGCCTGGCTGGGCGTCAGAAAATGGTTAATGCCTTAAAACGTTTGCAGCAAGGCCAGCCGGAATCATTGCCTGATGAAATGGCGGCTTTTGGTATTTCGGGTGGGAAGATGGCTGAGTTGTTTGCGAGTCATCCGCCGCTTGAAAAGCGCATCGCAGCTTTACAAAACACTTAGCGGTTTTCAGCAAGAAAGACAGTTAAGTATTTTCGATGACGCTCAAGTACATCCCTGTATCGCTCTACTTCGGCCATCCATGGCCTCAGAAGCATCTCAAATTCTCAACAGTATTTCTTGTCAGTCAATAACTATGTTCGAGTTAAATAATCAACTAAAAGCAGATACTCATTTAATTGGGGACATGGAATTGACTAAAGTGCTGTTAATGAATGACAGCCGCTATCCCTGGGTGATTCTTGTACCTCGCAGGGAAGATATAACTGAAATCCATCAATTGAATCAGCAGGACAGAAAACAGCTGATGGAAGAGTCCTGTTTTGTATCAGAATTTATTGAAAACAACTTTCGCGTGATCAAGATGAACGTCGGTGCACTTGGAAACATTGTGTCGCAGTTACATGTTCACCATATCGGTCGGCATGAAAAAGACCCGGCATGGCCGGGTCCTGTCTGGGGGCATTCTGCAGCTGAGCCCTATAAAGCAGATGCTCTTCAGCAACAACTTGAATTGTTTTCCGGGCTGCCCCTGATCACTTATTAGCACCCAGTAAGCACCCAGTAAGCATATGGTCGGGGCTTAACTCATTGGCGTTAATTTCCAGATATCCTCGTTGTACTGGCTGATAGTACGGTCAGTTGAGAAAATGCCGCTGGTTGCGGTGTTCATGATACTCATGCTGGTCCACTTGGCCTGATCTTTCCAGGCTTCTTCGACCTGGTGCTGGGTATCAACGTAACTGCGAAAATCAGCCAATGTCATCCACGGGTCATGCGGATTTTTCAACGAATCCACAAGGTCGTTGAAAATTCCGGGCTCGAACGAGTTGAAGTGTTCCGATTCAAGTAAATCCATTACCGCTTTGAGGTCAGGATCTGTATCAATATAGTGCTGTGGGTTATAAGCCGGTTTTACGGCTTCAACTTCATCTTCCTTCAATCCAAACAGGAAGAAATTTTCTTCACCCACGGCATCCATGATTTCAATATTGGCACCGTCATAAGTGCCAATCGTGATACTGCCATTCATCATAAACTTCATGTTGCCGGTACCGGAGGCTTCCTTGCCGGCGGTGGATATTTGCTCAGACAAATCTGCAGCCGGGCAGATGATCATCATCTTGGAAACCGAGTAGTTGGGTAGAAAAGCAACTCTTAAACGATCGCCAATGGTTTCATCGTTGTTGATTAATGCTGCAACATTGTTGATGAGCTTGATGATTTGCTTGGCCCGGTAGTAACCGGGTGCGGCTTTACCGGCAATCAGAACACAGCGCTTAGGCATCTGTGTATCGCCACCATAACGAATACGGTTATACAGATGAATGACATGTAGAACATTCAGCAGTTGACGCTTGTATTCGTGAATACGTTTAACCTGCACATCGAAAAGGTAATCAGGGTTAAAGGTGACTCCTGTCTGGTCTTTGACCAGCTCGGCAAGACGTTGTTTATTGTTATGGCGAATTTGCAGCCAGGTTTTATGAAACTTGGCATTGCCTTTTTTAGGAGCAAACTTTGCCAGTTCTGAAAGTTTTTCAAGGTGGTTTTGCCAGCCGTCACCAATGCTTTCAGTGATTAATGCAGCCAGTTCCGGGTTAGCCAGTGCCAGCCAGCGGCGCGGTGTGACACCGTTGGTTTTGTTGTTGAATTTCTCCGGCCACATTTCATAGAAATCTTTAAACAGGCCGTGCTTAAGTAATTCAGAGTGCAATTCAGCAACACCGTTAATCGAGAAGCTGCCAACAATGGCCAGCCAGGCCATGCGAACCTGGGGTTCAGGGCCTTCTTCAATTAATGACATACGCTGGAGTCTGTCCATGTCAGCAGGCCAGCGGTTGCGTACCTGTGCAAGGAAGCGGGCATTAATCTCGTAAATGATTTCCAATAGTCTTGGCAGCAGGCATTCAAACAACTTGACTGGCCAGCGCTCAAGCGCTTCAGGTAGCAGGGTATGGTTGGTATAGGCCATACACTTTGTGGTAATTGCCCAGGCATCGTTCCAGGCCAGTCGTTTTTCATCAATTAGAATTCTCATCAATTCGGCAACGGCGATACTTGGGTGAGTATCGTTTAACTGGAAGACGTTGGCAGCGGCAAAGTCCTTCAGCGGTTTATCATCCCAGTTTCTGAAAACATCCTGCAGGCTCGCGGAGGTCAGGAAGTACTGCTGGCGTAATCGAAGTTCCTTGCCGTTTTCATTGGAATCATTCGGGTAGAGCACCATGGTGATATTTTCAGCCTGGTTTTTCTGTGCCACGGCATCGGCATAATCACCCGAGTTAAATTCACTTAAGTTAAATTCATCAGTTGCAGAGGCTGCCCATAGCCTTAACGTGTTGACGATACCATTTCTGTAACCTGAAACCGGTACATCGTAAGGTACGGCAATGACGTCTTCAGTATCCGTCCAGCGTGCATGATGCAGGCCATTGGGATCGATAAAGTGTTCAGTGTGGCCACCAAACTTAACGACCTGGGAAAACTCCGGGCGTTCAATTTCCCAGGGATGGCCATCACGTAACCAGTGATCTGGGTCTTCAATCTGCTGACCATTTTCAATGTGCTGGTGAAACATGCCGTACTCATAGCGCAAACCATAACCCGTAACAGGGAGTTTCAATGTTGCACAACTATCCAGGAAACAGGCAGCCAAACGTCCCAAGCCACCATTGCCGAGGCCGGCATCCGGTTCCTGGCTTTGGATTTCCTCAAGTTTGATGGCAGCAACCTGGGCTGCTGCACTGACACTTTCAGTCAGGTCCTGGTTAAGCAGGTGATTTCCGAGTGAGCGGCCAATCAGGTATTCAAGTGACAGGTAATAAGCGTGGCGACGGTCGTTTTCCATCGACTGTATCAAGCTGTTGCGCCAGTCAGACATCAGGCGGTCACGTACCGTGTATGCCATGGCTTCATAAAGGTAGAAATAATCGCACCCCAAAAACCGTCCAAGGTGATAGTCGAGGTAGTTCCTGAAATCAGCGGCAACCGCGTAGGGGTCAGTCGGCAGCTTTTCCATGTGGGGCAGCATGCAGATATCTTCAGAAGTGTGGTCAGTCATGAGGTGTTCTCCTCTAAAATTAAATTCGTTTAAACAGTTCCAGGTAGGCAGCCGCACTGTTGTCCCAGCTGAAATCCTGGTTCATGCAGTTTTTAATTATTTTTTGCCAGGTGTTCCTGTCATCATAGTAAGACAGGGCATGGCTTATGGTGTCCGCAAGTGACTGAGCAGAAGGATTTTCGAATAAAAAACCGGTGGCTGTATTGTTTTTAATTGATTCAGCACTGGTTTGGGTGACGGTATCGGCAAGCCCGCCGGTATTGCGCACAACCGGGGGCGTACCATATCGCAGGCTGTATAACTGGTTCAGGCCACAGGGCTCATAGCGCGATGGCATTGCAAAAATATCAGCGCCGGCTTCAAGCTGGTGTGCCAGGGATTCAGAATAGCCAATATGTGCAAATACCCTTTCAGGGTGTTGCCTGGTCAGATAGGCAAGATGCTGTTCAAGATCATGCTCGCCACTGCCAATTATCGCAAAGCAGGCATTATGTTTTGGTAAAAGTATCTCGATGGCATTTAACAGCAGGTCGATGCCTTTTTGGAAAACCAGTCTTCCGACAAATGCCACCAGGGGTTTTTCACAGCAGGTTTCAGGGTCTTTCGCACCAAGCTGTTTGAGTAAATGCAGCTTATTGGCGGTTTTTGCCTTGGCTATGGTGATGCTCTTGTCACTGGCCTCGTAATGCTTAACCAGTTCGGCATCCCTGGCCGGGTTCCAGGTAGTGGTGTCTATGCCATTGAGTATGCCATGCAGCTTGTGATGGTATTTTTCAAGTATGGACGAATAGCCATAACCATATTCAGGAGTGCGAATTTCACGTGCATATTGCGGGCTGACTGTGGTGATCATATCCGAGAACACCATGCCGGCCTTGAGCATTGAAAACCTGTCGTAGAACTCGCCCAGTTCCATTGACCACCAGTGCGGCGGCAGATGCAAAGCCTGGAAAGTGCCAAAGTCAAACTGGCAGTCGTAGGCAATGTTGTGGATGGTGAAGACTCTCTTTGGCGGGCTGGCTTCATGGCCGAGGTGGGCATGTACCATTCCGGTCTGCCAGTCATTGGCATGGACGACATCTGCATGCCAGCCAAGCTTCAGCGCATCGGTTGCCAACAGGGCAGCAGCCTGGGTGAAAATATTGAACCTGACAGGGTTGTCCTGCCAGTCATAGCCTTCAGGGTGGGTGTAAGGGTTGCCTTCCCGATCAAACAGCAGTGGCTGATCAACAAGCCAGATTGGCATGTTGAAGTCGTCATGACGACATTCGAGTATTCTGATTTCCTGCTGCAAACCTAGCTTAAGCCAGCCCAGTATTTTGTAAGATTCAATTTTTTTTAGTACATCACGATAGGCTGGAAGCACAAGCCTGACATCAGCACCCTGCTGCACAAAGCTGTTTGGTAAGCTGTTGGACACGTCACCAAGCCCGCCGGTTTTAATCAGCGGAAAAGCTTCACTGGTGACGAACAGGATTTTCATCAGTCGTCAGTCCTTTTCAGCAGTAATCCACCAAGAGGTGGCAGAGTCAGTTCAACGGAGCAATCAAAACCCACCCACGGCAGGTTGTCGGAGTGTATCATCCCGGCATTACCGCAATTGCTGCCGCCGTATGATGCTGAATCGGTGTTGATTAATTCCTGGTATAAGCCAGCCTGTGGCAGGCCGATACGATAGTTTTCCCTGACCACCGGGGTGAAGTTGAAAATACACAACAGGGTTTCCGAAGCTTCTTTTCGCATGAAGGCAAGCACTGATTGCTGGGCATCATTACAATCGATCCATTCAAAGCCCTCGGCATCAAAATCATGCTGATGCAGGGCAGGCATTGTCCGGTAATTGCGATTGAGATCCCGCACAAGTTGCTGGATACCACGATGCGTATCGTACTGCAGTAATGCCCAGTCGATCGGTTCAGATTCGTTCCATTCATGCCACTGGCCAAATTCACCGGCCATGAACATCAGCTTCTTGCCGGGATGCATGAACTGCCAGAAATAAAGCAGGCGCAGGTTGGCAAATTTCTGCCATTGATCACCCGGCATTTTTTCAAGCAGGCTTTGCTTCATGTGAACAACTTCGTCATGTGAAAGCGGCAGGACAAAGTTTTCCGTGTAGGCATAAAGCTGACTGAAGGTCAGGTTGTTGTGGTGATAGCTGCGATGAACCGGTTCTTTTTCCATGTAATCGAGCGTGTCATTCATCCAGCCCATATTCCACTTCATGCTAAAGCCCAGGCCCCCGGCATAAACCGGTCTCGATACCATTGGCCAGGCGGTAGATTCTTCGGCAATGGTCAAGCCGCCCGGAAACAGGTTATGAATGACTTCATTGACTTCCTTTAGAAAGTTAATGGCGTCAAGGTTTTCGCGGCCACCGAACTGGTTGGGCAGCCAGTCACCAGCATCGCGTGAATAATCCAGGTAAAGCATGGAAGCCACTGCATCGACACGGATGCCATCTATGTGAAATTCCTCGAACCAGTAAACCGCATTGGCCAGCAGGAAGTTGCGCACCTCGTTGCGGCCATAGTCAAATATATAGGTACCCCACTCACGGTGTTCGCCGCGTCTTGGGTCAGCATGTTCATAGAGTGCTTCACCGGTGAACCTGCCCAGTGCGAATTCATCTTTTGGAAAGTGACCGGGAACCCAGTCAAGAATTACGCCGATGTTGTTCTGGTGGCAAAGATCTACCAGGTAGCGGAAGTCATCCGGTGTACCAAAGCGTGAAGTGGGTGCAAAGTAACCGCTAACCTGGTAACCCCAGGACTGGTCAAGCGGATGTTCCATTACAGGCAGTAACTCGATATGCGTATAACCAAGATCAAGCACATATTCGACCAGTCTTTCAGCCATTAAGCGGTAATTTAAAAAGCTGTTGTCCTGGTGCCGCATCCATGAACCGGGATGTACTTCATAAATGCTCATCGGCTTCTGCTGCCAGTTCCATGTGGCCCTGTCAGTCATCCATTGTTCATCGAGCCAGTGATGTCTGCTTTTGGGGCAGATCTTCGAGGCGGTATCGGGTCTGAGGGTCATTGAATGGGCATACGGGTCTGTCTTCAAAAACAGGTTGCCATGACGGTCAAGTATTTCAAACTTGTAGAGGTCATTTTCCATCAGACCTGGAATAAAGAGTTCCCAGACCCCGGATTCTCCACGACTCCGCATTGGATGGCGAAGACCATTCCAGCCATTGAAGTCACCGACAACGCTAACGCGTTTAACTGCAGGTGCCCAGACAGAAAACAGACAGCCCTCTATATCATCAATGGTCGTCAGGTGCGCGCCAAGATGACGATAAACGTGGTGATGGCTGCCGGATGAAAAAAGCTGCAGGTCAAAATCACTTATTTGCGGAAGAAAGCTGTAAGGCGAGACAGCCTCGTACCATTTTTTATCGCCTTTTTCCTGCCATTTAAGAGAATAATGCTGTGGCAATGATTCCGATTCTTCAGCAGACAGTTCGCATTCAAAAAAGTCTGTACCGCTGATGCGTTTCATCGGGCCGGCTCCTGCCACTTCAACCTGTTCGGCTGATGGCATAAATGCACGAACCAGGTTTTTACGGTTTTCCTGGTGACGACCAAGTAAAACAAATGGGTCATGCAAGACGCCCTGCTGTAACTCGGCAAGTTTTTCTAATCTGTCAATTTGCATTAAATCTTCCTGATGCATCAATATGTTGTTGACTGTAATTGCAGGTGTCGTTATCAAGTTGCTCCCAGTTGAATTGCCACTGCCAGTTGTTTTCAATCTGTCCGGGCGTGTTCATGCGGGCAGTTTCATCCAGTTGCAACAAATCCTGCAGCGGTACAATCGCCGTGTTGGCATTTGAATGAAAGGCGGCTTCCACCAGGCAATGGGCGATGTCCTGCCTGGGTGCTGTCTGCAACACTTCAAAAACGAATTTTTGTTCATTCGCTAACAGTCCGTTAAACCAGCCTGCAGAGGTGTTGTTGTCATGGGTGCCTGAATAAACAACAGTCTGCGGGGTGATATTAACCGGTTTGTGGGGGTTGTCCTCAAAGGCATCAAAGGCAAACTGTAAAATAGACATACCGGGTAACCTGTGACTGTCGCGTAACTGTTTTACCTCATCGGTGATCACGCCAAGGTCCTCGGCAACAATCGCCGGTTTACCAAATTCGTTTTCCAAAGCGCTAAGCAGTTCATCACCGGGAGCTTCCTGCCAAAAACCGTCAATGGCAGTTTCCGCATCAGCAGGTATCATCCAGCTGGCCTGCAGGCCACGAAAGTGATCGATGCGAATGATGTCAAAGCTTTCAAATGCATGTTTCATCCTTTTTTTCCACCAGGAAAACCCATCTCCCTGCATTTGCTCCCAGTTGTAATGCGGGTTACCCCAGCGCTGGCCGGTTTCAGAAAAATAATCCGGTGGAACACCTGCAATGTAAACCGGCTTGAGTTCATCATCGAGTAAAAACTGCTCGGGATTTGACCAGACATCCGAGCTGTCGAGCGCAACAAAAATAGGGAGATCACCAAACAGGTAAATGCCTTTGCCCCGGGCATATTCATGAATTTCATGCCAGCGTTTGAATATATCGAACTGGTGCCACATGACGGCATCTATTGCTTCAAGGTTTTCAGTCTGAAAAGACAGCAGGGATGCTTCATCCCGGCTTTTGAATTCATCCGGCCAGTCGTACCATGGTTTATCATCAAATTTGTTTTTTAGAATACTGTAAAGGGCAAAGTCAGTAAGCCAGTCGGACTGATGTTCGATAAAACGGCTGAATTCCGCAGGGTGAATCTCGGGCCTGGGAGTATGCTGGCCGGTCAAGGCGGTATTCATGGCAAAAGCGGAGTGGCTTTGATAGGGAGAGCCATGACTGTCAGGAATAGACAGGGGCAACATTTGCCAGATTGAAAAATGGCAGTGGCTAAGCCAGTCTATCCATTGCTCAGCCTCGTTCAGGGTGCCGGATGGAAGTGACGTCGGATGCAGTAAAACGCCGGCGCGTCTCTGCAGTAGAGGATTGCTATCCATCATGCCCTCGTCTCATGGTGCCGGCATTTTCGGCATCGCCACCACCTTCGGATATGGGTTCATAAAGAGAGTCAGGTATGTCGAGCTTCAGCATCCGGTAGAGACGCTGCAGCTGCAGTCGGTAGAGGCTGTCAAAATCGCGGACACTGTCCGACGGATTGTAATCGCCAAACCACCAGAACCAGTCGGAGCCTTCGCAGACTGCCAGCTGCAGTCCTGCAACATGCTGTTCATCCTGACTTAACTGGTCGATGTTATCGTCATAAGCCTGTTTGGCAGCTACCAGCAGATCCCAGCCGAGGTTTTTATCCTGCTCGCCAATCCAGGTTGAAAATGAACCGTATACCCAGCTGCCGGCGCATAGTTTCGGCAGTCTGACACTCGAGCACGTATCCGTTGCATCGGCAAGCGTGCAGGTTGGTACTTCTTTGCTTTCGGAAAGTGTTTTAAAGAGTTTATCGAGGAAATGGAAACCATTGTCAGGGTAGTATTCCCAGGCGTTTTCACCATCCAGGATAACGCTGATTACATGGTCTTCTTCTGAATCATCAAGAAATGCAGCAATGTTATTTACGTGATTAACAAAATCCGCAACCGCATCATCAGCATTCCAGCTCTGATACTCAAAACCAATCAGGTCGGATAGGCCGTCATCCCTGAAAAACATACAGGTGTCAGTTTTATCAAGGGCATTGCAACTGAACAGGTTGCGCCTGATTTCAGGGTCATTGACATCCAGGCCGGAGAGGTAACTTGAATTGTTCCAGACGCCTTCGCCGGAAGCTGTCCATTTGATATCAAACTGGTCGAGTAATTTAACAGCCTCTTTGCTGACAGCGCCTTCCGAGAGCCAGATGCCTTTTGGGCGGCGACCGAAATATTTTTCAAAGACCTGAATGCCGTACTCCATATGCCATGCAGCCCTGTCATGTCCACCCGGGTAGGCAGGACTGTCAGGTGCAATGGCCTCGGGCAGGGCATCATGCATACTTTTAAAGTCAATCAGCAATGGCATGATCGGATGGGCATAAGGTGTCATCGCCAGTTCCACCTGGTCTCTGTCGGCCAGGTGCCGGTATCGGCCTATCAGCCTTTCCATGACCTGCTCAAAAACCCTGATTAACTGGGTGCGATCTTCCAGGGTGAAAAATTTACCTTTCTTGATCAGTCCCTGCACAACGGGGAGTTGTTTGACAGAATAACCCAGCCAGGCAATGTGATACCAGGTAAGCAGATCATAAAAAAACTGCTGGTTAAGATATGAAAGATGCCTGGAATCAAAATGGCTATGATCGTCTTTTATATTGGCTGTTTTCAACAGATCGTTAAAACCCGGGTACGGATGAATCATTTGTGTTGCATTGGCCCTGAGACAAACCTTTATAAGTTGCTCGCGGCCTTTGGCGTCATCCGGTATTGGCGTCACACCGGAAAGATAATTAAGCAGAGGGTCAGAAAAGGCTTCACCGGTTTCCAGCCAGTGCTTACATTGCACTGCATAGTCTTCAATCTGCTCAAGTAACACGGGTGTGAAATTAACCACGCATTGCAATTTGGGATGGGCTTCGAGGTGACTGGCCATGTCGGCATAGTCTTTTAGCGCATGCAGGTATACCCAGGGCAGATGAAACTGACCGTCGATGGATTCGCGATACCATGGCTGGTGCATGTGCCAGCATATGGCGAGTTTGACTTTATGAGCTGACATTGTAGATTTTATCTGGTTAAGTTTAATCTCTTTCAAAATGCAGACGCTGGTTCATCTGCCCCGGGGTGATCAGTACGATTCCTTCTTCGGTAACGACAAAACGCTCCCTGTCTTTTTCCAGGTCAACGCCGACTTCAAAGTTATCCGGTATAACAGTGCCCTTGTCGATAATGGTGTTTTGGATCGTACAGTTTTTACCGATATGAACCTTGGGTAAAACCACGCTGTCCTTGATATAGGTACCGGTTTCAATATGGGTATTAAAGAAAACCACCGAGCGTTTCACCTTGGCGCCGGAAATGATACAGCCACCGGCAACCAGAGAGTCGATTGCCTGACCTCTGCGTTTGTCATCATCAAAAGCAAACTTGGCCGGCGGGCTTTGAGTCTGGTAAGTCCAGATTGGCCAGTCACGATTATACAGGTTTAACTCGGGTTCGATATCGCAAAGCTCAATGTTGGCTTTCCAGTACGAATACAGGGTGCCTACATCCCGCCAGTAGGCCGGTTCGCCCTTGCCGTTCAGGTAGGGATAGGCAAATGCATTTGCTGTTTCGATACTCTTTGGAATGATGTTTTTACCAAAATCATGATCGGATGCTTCATTTTCAGCATCGGCAATCAGTTCACCGGTAAGAAAGTCCATTGAAAAAATATAAATACCCATTGAGGCCAGCGCAGCATCAGGGTTGCCGGGCATGGGTTCAGGGTTGGCCGGTTTTTCAGTGAACTTGGTGATTCTGAAATTCTCATCGACAGACATGACACCAAAACCGCTAGCTTCTTCGCGGGGGACTTCAATACAACCGACGGTGATGTCTGCATTGCTTTCGACGTGTTGCTGCAGCATCTTGGAGTAATCCATGGTGTAAATATGATCACCACCGAGAATGACTACATACTCGGGTTCATGGCGATAGATGATATCAAGGTTCTGGTAGATGGCGTCCGCTGTGCCTTTGTACCAGTCTCTTTTTAACCGCTGCTGGGCAGGAATAATTTCAACAAACTCGCCGATTTCAGCACGAAGAAAGCCCCAGGCACGCTGCAGGTGGCGAATCAGTGAATGTGACTTGTACTGGGTCAATACGCCAATGCGTCTCAGACCTGAATTGATGCAGTTGGATAAGGCAAAATCTATGATCCGGTATTTGCCGCCAAACGGTACTGCCGGTTTGGCACGCCATTTGGTCAGGTTTTTGAGACGCGAACCTTCTCCACCGGCTAAAACCAGGGCCAGGGTGCGTTGGGTCAGGGCATTGGCTGCCTGTGGTTCAACATAATATTTATACAGCTTATGCTGCTCTTTGGATGCCGACATAGTGTTCCCCGAAGTTCCTTGTCGCTAGAAACTTTTATGTTTATTCAAGAATGAGAGTAACAACTTACACCAGTTTAATTGCAATTCATTGACTGAAAGCAAGAAAAGCGTCAACAGACTTTAAAAGTCTGCAAAATCAGGTAAATTCACTTTAAGTTTAAAATGCAATTCATGCAATCAATTCATAGCAATCTAAAACTATCTACAAGGTGCACCAAATATGAGCAGTACACAGAAACCGGCCTGGCAGGCGCTGCAAGCGCATTATGAAGAAATAAAAGATGTGCACATGCGGGATCTGTTTGAATCAGATGATCAACGGTTTGAGCGTTTTTCCTTGTCTCTGAATGACATCCTGTTTGATTTCAGTAAAAACAGAATTAACGATAAAACGTTCGAACTGCTGATGGAACTGGCAGAGCAATGCGATGTTGAGCATTGGCGTGACCAGATGTTCGGTGGTGAGCTGATCAACCATACCGAGCAGCGTTCGGTTTTACATGTTGCCCTTAGAAACCGAAGCGGCGGTGCCATGTTTGCCGATGGCGAAGATATTATGCCGGAAGTCAGCGAGGAGCTTGAGCGCACCAGGAAACTTGCCAATGCCATCAGAAGCCGTGAATGGCTTGGTGCCACTCAGCAGTCGATTACCGATGTGGTGAACATTGGCATTGGTGGTTCCCACCTGGGACCGATGATGGCAACCGAGGCACTGCAACCATACACACTGCATGATTTAAAAATTCATTATGTCAATAATATTGATGAAAACCACATAACCCAGACCCTGGAAAAGTTAAACCCGGAAACAACGCTTTTCATCATTGCTTCAAAAAGTTTTACAACCCAGGACACCATGGTGAATGCGGAAACGGCAAAAGCCTGGTTGCTCAATAAAATCAATGACGAATCCCTGTTGGCAAGACACCTGGTAGCCGTATCTGCAAATGTGAAGGCGGCAGTTGAGTTTGGTATTGCCGAGGAAAATGTTTTCAAGATGTGGGACTGGGTCGGAGGGCGCTATTCACTGTGGTCTTCAATTGGCCTGCCCATCATGATTGCGATAGGCCCGGAAAAATTTGAAGAGTTCCTGCAAGGTGCCTACGAGGTTGACCAGCATTTCAGGCAGGCGCCTCTTGAGAAAAATATACCCGTCATAATGGCGATGCTGGGCGTCTGGTATAACAATTTCTTTAATGCTGAATCAATCGCCGTATTGCCTTACGATCAGAACCTGCATCGTTTTCCGGCTTATTTACAGCAGGCCGATATGGAAAGTAACGGCAAGGCCGTCGATCGCCAGGGTAATGCTGTTGATTATTCCACCGGCCCGATTCTGTTTGGGGAAATTGGTATTGCCAGCCAACATGCGTTCTACCAGTTGATACACCAGGGCACCAAGCTGGTACCGGCTGATATGCTGGCGTCCATTTCCAACAAGCACTGCATTGCCAGGCATCACCGGGCATTGATGTCCAACGTCTTCGCTCAGGCAGAGGCCCTGATGAAAGGCAAGACCGAGGAAGAGGTTCAGGATGAACTGCAAAAAGAAGGCTGTTCGACTGAGCAGATACAGCAGTTGCTGCCATACAAGGTTTTTCCGGGTAACCGCCCGACCAATACCTTTCTTTACTACACGCTTAACCCTAAAACGCTGGGCTCATTGATTGCCATGTATGAGCACAAGATATTCGTACAGGGCGTGATCTGGAACCTGAATTCTTTTGACCAGTGGGGGGTTGAGCTGGGTAAAAAACTTGCCAAGGCAATCCTTGAGGAGATCAACGGGGGCGAACCGGTAAGTTCGCATGATGTATCCACAAATGGTCTGATCAACTATTACATGAAGCTCAAGCCTAAGGCCGATGGTTGATTAAAGCAGCACCTTTAAGTTTTACAGCTATACTACGACATATGTTAGCTGGAGGTGATGTTTGAAACTGTTTATTGGAAATATTCCCGGCGAGGCATTGCTGGTTGATATCTATGCTTTCCTCGGCGGTCTGCAGTTAAGAGCTGATTTTCAGGCCCGGCAGGGGCAAACCCGTGACAGCAGTTGCTATCACTATGTTGTGGCCGAACTGAGCGATGAGCAGGATATCGAAAACCTGATTAATCAATACGATGGCATACGCTTCCTGGGAAATTCACTGGTTGTCCGTGAGTTTATGGACCGCAACCCTTGTGATGACTGGCAGGGACAAGAACAGCGCATCAACATCCATTAATCAGAGAAAATACACATTACAATAAGTCCTTTTTTCTCTGGTTGACGTCTTCGAAACCCTCCAATACATTCTTCTATGTAAAACAATTATAAACTTTGCTCTCTGGAGGCAAGCATGATTAAGGCAGGCGACAAGGCGCCGGAATTTGAATTACCTGATTCCGATATGAACATGGTGAAGTCATCTGATTGTGATGGCAAAAACTTTGTTCTCTATTTTTATCCGAAGGACGATACTCCGGGCTGTACCATCGAGGCAACCGAGTTCAGCGACCTGATGCCCGATTTTGAGGCAGCCAATACGCACGTCGTTGGTGTCAGTAAAGATAACTGTATCAGTCACGGCAACTTCAGAGACAAGTACGGCCTGACCGTCCGGCTTCTGGCTGATGTTGATGGCAAACTTTGTGAAGACTATGGTGTCTGGCAGGAAAAAGAAAAAAACGGCGAAAAAAGAATGGGTATCGTTCGCTCAACTTTTATCATTGATACTGACGGTGTGGTTCGCCATGCAATGTACAACGTAAAACCCAAGGGTCATGCTGAACAGGTTCTGGATATGGTAAAAGCCCTGTAAGTTTTTTAAATCCGGCAATGCCCAGAGTTTAGCCAGAGTTCAGCCAGGGATTTAGCCAGGGTTTAAAATGAGGATTATGAGACTAAGAACCCAGATTCTGCTGGTACTGCTTTTATTTGCCTTGTTGCCGTTGCTGGTGACAATGGCAACCAACTTCCCCAGGGTGCTGCAACTGCTGAATTCTTTTCAGCAGGACCTCTATCTGCAGGACCTGCGCGCCGACTTCACTGATCTTGATCAATACCTGGTCTCCCGACAGGAAATGCTCAAGCTGTTGTCAAAGTTACCTGAACCAGGCCTGATGCTTGGCGAGGATAATGTTGAAGATCAATCGGCTATTGATATAGCCCGAACATATTACACCGAGTGGATAAACCGGATTCTTCCTGACCAGATAGATATCATCGAGATTCTGTTTATTGATGAGCAGGCGCGACTGCGTTTCTGGCTTGAGCGTGACCCCGTTAATTTTGCCTGGCACCCGACGCTGAGGGCCCCGGTTTTACCGGGGCAAAAATTATTGCAGCAAACCCTCAACACCCGTTCGCCCGAAGTTTTTCTCAGCCCGGTTCGCATAAGTCCCGAACAGAAAGCTGAAGACCCAAGGCGTTTCATGAACCTGCACCTGACCGGTCCTTTGGGTGTGGCTGCTGGAAATGACGTGCTTGGGGCCGTTATTATGACAGTTGATATTGGCGGTATGGCACGACGTTTTGATCGAACTTTCTGGACCTATGACGATGGTCGCTATCTCGAAGCTTCCAAACGGGGTGATTCAGACTCAACCGCATTTGAAGATTATCCGGGCCTTGCAAATCCATTTCGTGAAGGTAAAACCTTTTTATGGAAAGGGCACAAAAACGAGCAGATTATCTGGGTGCCGTTAATACAGACTGAATCTTCCGGGCCTATCTGGGTTGGAAGAATTGTCGGTGAAAGTCCGCTGGTGGATTTTACCAGTCAGTTGATCATCCAGGTCGGCAGCATCGTGCTGGTGCTGATGGTGATCGCATGGATTGTGGCGCGCTGGCTGGCGATGCAGGCTGACAAGGTTGGCTATGAGCTGACCGATGGAATTACTCGTCTGCTGCAGGATGATGAAAAAGTTGTTTTCACCTGGCGCTGGACCGAAGAGCTTAAATCGTTGAGTGAAAAATTAACCCGCCTGGCAAACAAGCATGCTGCAAATAACCGGCGGCTGTTAAGCCATACCCGTGAACTTGAAGAGTCCAACCGGTATAAATCTGAATTCCTGGCGAACGTCAGTCATGAGTTGCGTACACCGCTTAACTCGATCCTGCTGTTATCAAAAATTCTTGCTGATAAGGAGGGCGGGCTTTCAGAAGAAAACATGAAACAGGCGGAAGTTATCCATAAAGCCGGCAGAGACTTGCAGCAGCTCATCGAAAACATTCTTGATCTGTCAAAAATCGAATCGGGTCGAAGTGCATTAAACCTGGAAAATGTTGTTCTTGCAGAGCTGGTAGATGAAGTCGTGCAATTGCTTAAACCGCAGTTTGATGAAAAAGGACTGTATCTGAAAAAAGATAACCAGTCCGGCAGTTCGATCATTCTGAACACAGACCCGGACAAGATTAAACAGATTCTGAAAAACTTTCTGTCCAATGCCGTCAAGTTTACTGAAACAGGTGGTGTTGAAATCATTATCAGTTTGAAGGAAGCCATTGCTGAGAATGAGCTGCCGGTTTGTATCTCTGTAAAAGATACCGGTATAGGTATTCCAGAAAACAAGCAAAAACTTGTTTTCCAGGCGTTCAAGCAGGTTGATGGTTCGACCAGTCGTCGCTATGGCGGCACAGGTCTTGGCTTAAGTATCAGCCGGGAGCTGGCGCAGCTTCTGGGCGGTGATATCAGCCTGAAGAGTGAAGAGGGTAACGGCGCTGAGTTCATCCTGCAGTTACCAATGGTCTTTGACCGCAGCAAAATTACCGAAGAACAGATCGGTGTCGATGAGCCTGCGGTTGACCCTGTTTCTGCGGCAAAACCCGATATTGAAAAAGCATTTGAGAACTGTGATGTATTGGTGCTGGAAAACGATGTTCATAACTTGCTGGTGCTGACGACCCTGCTGGAAAAATGGAATATTTCTGTCACTGGCGCAGGTGATGTTGAAGAGGCCATGGAAGTGCTTGCCGAGGAGTCGTTTTCGCTGGTGTTGATGGATGCTATGATATCCACTTCAGAAGAAAATGCGGCAATCAGGCAAATACGCGAGAGTTATGGCTGCCAGGACCTGCCCATGCTTGTTTTGACGTCCCGGCATGATGAAAAAGAAAAACAGGCATGTATTGACGGTGGCGCATCGGAATACCTGGAAAAACCGGTTGAGCCAGCCGAGCTGAACAATATTTTACAAAAATACCTAACCGTTAAAACATCACACTAGTTTAGATTGAAAAGCAGTAATGAATGAAAAAAAATATAAGGGTTTCAAACTGCTGATTGTCGACGACAATCAGAACAATCTGTTTACGCTGAGAACCCTGCTTGAAAAGCACATGGATATCGAAATTTTCGATGCGCTTTCCGGTGCCCGGGCCCTGGAAATTGCTTTGGCTGAAAATGACCTGGACCTGATCATTCTTGATGTGCAAATGCCGGAAATGGATGGTTACCAGACGGCATCCATGTTGAAAATCCGTAAAAAAACCCGTGATATTCCTATTATTTTTCTAACGGCAGCATTCAAAACCGAAGAATTTCAGCAAAAGGGCTATGATGTTGGTGCGGTTGATTACCTGTTAAAACCGATTGATGACAACCAGCTGATTAACAAGATCAGTACCTATTTCCGCCTGATTGAGAAAGAGCGGGAAATGAACCGAATCCTTGAAGAAAAGGTTCAGGAGCGCACTGCAGAGCTTAATAAAACCAAGCAACATCTTGAAAACATCATTACACACATGGGTGAGGCTTTGCTGGTGCTTGATAAAACTGGTGTTATTCAGGAAGTAAATCCGGCAGTGCTGGAAATGCTCGGCTATGATGAAAATGAGATTATTGGCATGTCGATCGGCGATGTGTTCGAAGAAGATAATGATGAGCAGGCCGAGGCTTTCATGGGTACCTGGCTGGAGGCCCTGATCAGAACTGGCGCGTTAAAGGCAATTGATGCGCGTTTTGTCACAAAACTTGGAAAAAGAATTCCGATTTTATTTTCCCGTACAGCCGTAGCTGATGATAATGACGAAATTAGTGATATTATCTGTATAGCAAAAGACATGAGTGGTTTCATCCGTGTTGATGATGATTCCTGAGGCTTGTCCTCAAGCAGAAGTTTGGAGTAGTTATGAATGAATCAGTAGATAACCAGCAGGCAAATGAAGAGCATACAACCTTAACGGCGAATGCGTTAAAAGCAATGGCTCATCCTCTTCGCTGGAAAATTCTTTGTACACTTGGAAATACCGAGTTATCAGTTGGCGAGATCGTTGAAAAAACCGGTACTTCCCAAAGCAATATTTCCCAGCACCTGGAACAGCTTAGAAACAAGAACATTCTTGTTTCACGCAAAGAAGCCAACCGTATTTTCTATCGTATCCGTAACGACCAGTTACTTGAGTTGATTGGTACCATGAGAACCGTGCTTTGTCCTACGAACCTTGATGATCGTTACTCTGACGATTAAGTCTCCTTGATTTTTCATTGATTTCTTCTTGAGTTCACCGGGGCATCGCTACAAAGAGTTAATTCAGTCCGGCACCTTCGAGCCGGACGAACATCAACAACAAAGCATCAATATTCTTGATCGCTTTTACCAGGCCTATAACCAGGCCAAACCTCAAAAAAAATTATTTTTCTTTTCCTCAGGTTTTCCCTTGATCCATGGTGTTTATTTATGGGGAGGTGTCGGTCGGGGAAAGACCCGCTTGATGGACCTGTTGCATGAAAGTCTTGGTGACCACAAGACAAAGCGTCAGCATTACCATGAGTTTATGCAGGAAGTGCATCAATGGCTGCAGGAAAATGGCGGTAACAGCGACCCGCTGCAAGAGCTTGCCGGCAGGCTGGCAAAAAACCTAAGGGTTTTGTTTCTCGATGAATTTGTTGTGACTGATATTGCCGATGCGGTCATCCTGGCGCAACTGCTCAAGGGGCTTTTCGAAAACGGTATCAGCCTTGTAACAACGTCGAATGTGTTACCTGAAAACCTTTACCGTGAGGGAATACAGAGAGCTTCCTTTCTGCCGGCTATTACTTTACTGGAAAAAAATACCGAGGTTTTTCACCTCGGAGGCGGGCATGATTTTCGTAAAGCGATTCTGCAGTCATGCCCGGTGTTTAACCTTTCAGACTTTAATGCCGATAAACAGCTGCTGGAGCAGGAGTTTAACAAGCTCACAGAAAACCAGCCGGTTGAATCTAACGGTGAACTGCTGGTTTCATCACGACCCATACCTTTTTATCAAAAATCAGCCGATACAATCTGGTTTAGTTTTAAAGAGCTCTGTATCGGACCTCGGCATGCCGCGGATTACCTTGAAATAGCACAGTGTTACCATACGCTGTTTATTGAAGGCATTCCCATACTGGATGCAACACACGATGATTGTGCCAGGCGATTTATTTCGATGATCGATATTTTTTACGATCATAAAGTCAAAATTGTCGTCAGTGCAGCAGCTGAACCGGATAAGCTTTATTGCGGTGAGAGGTTGGCTTTTGAGTTTCAAAGAACGGCAAGCCGTCTTAATGAAATGCAAACTGACCAGTATCTGTCAGGTGAACACCAGGTATAACAAAAGATGAGTTTAGAAACGCAAGACGTCATAGATGATTTACAAAGCCGCCTGGTTTTCCAGGAAGATGCCATTGATGCATTGAATAAAACGGTTGCTGAACAGTCGGGTGAAATCAACCTGTTGCAGCAGCAGATAAAGTATCTGCATGACCAGTTAAAACAACTGCAGGAACTGCAAAAAGAGCAGGGGCAGCACGAAGTGCCGCCACATTATTGAGCGGATAATTTCGTGCTCAGGTCAATTTTTCAATAATTCTAAACCCAGCCAGGTAAGTACCAATGGCTGAACCCATGGTACTGAAAATAAATACCAGTAAGG
>CALAZS010000238.1 GCA_937926265.1 uncultured Gammaproteobacteria bacterium | reverse complement strand
GCTTTGAGAATTGAGCGATCCCAGATATAACGGCCATCATCTGTATCAAGCCAAAACCTGAAAGAAATAATCCCACCTGCCAATAATGCAAGCAGCCAGGGCCACCATTCAAGCATAAAGTTGGATGTACCTAGTAACAACTTTGTCATCAACGGCAGCTCTGCATCAAACCTTGAAAAAACATCTGCAAATACCGGTATGACCCAGATATTTATAATCACCATCGCGATAACAACCGCACCAATAACGATCGACGGGTATCTTAAAGCCGCCTTGATACGCTGGCGGGTTTCTTTTTCCGCCGCCAGGTACTCAGACAGAATGGCAAATGCCTGGTCAAGCTGACCAGTACTTTCTCCGACCCTGATCAATGCCACGAAAATCGGCATGAATATATCAGGATGAGAAGCAAACGCGATGTTAAGTTCCTTTCCTGATTCCAGCTGCCGGTGAATATCGATTAGTACATTTCTTAACGTTTTGTTATCAACCGATTCCGCAAGCCCCCAAAGACCCTTAAGAATAGGAATACCGGCTTTCATCAGTGTGCGCATCTGCCGGCAAAGCATGATCAGTTCATCAAGAGTAACCTTGGGCTGAAACAGTTTTTCCAGAACATCGCCAGCGTCCTGTTCTGCAATATTTTTTTCCGCCGCCTCACGAATATCGACAGGTGTAATACCACTGTGAAACAACTGTTCGGCTACACGGTCTGCTGTTTCAGCATCCATGGTGCCGGTCATGAATTCACCGCGCTTGTTACGTGCCTTGTATTCGAATATTGCCACTAATCAACACCACCACTGATGCGCATAACCTCTTCTACCGTGGTTTTACCGTTTAATGCCATTTTGACACCCTGCTCTGCCAGGGTTTCGAAATCACTGGCTGATTTGGCCGCGCGTGCGAAGCCATCGATATCCTGATCCCTTAGTGCACTTACAAGATCACCCTTAATTTCCAGTAGCTCATACACACCCACCCGGCCTTTATAGCCTGTGTTGTTACACTTTTTACAGCCAGCACCTTTAACAAAACCATGTAACGGCAAATTGGTTTCCATTAACTCATCCAGCCAGGCCTGTTCGTGTTCGTCCAACTGGTGAGGCTGGGCACATTCAGAACACACGCGCCTGACAAGTCTCTGCGCCAAAACCGCCTGCAATGCAGTAGCCATCAGGTAACCCGGGGCGCCCATATCCAGTAAGCGGCTGATCGTGCCTATGGCACTATTGGTATGCAACGTGGATAAAACAAAGTGACCGGTAATGGATGCACGCAAACCTATTTGTGCCGTTTCTATATCACGCATCTCACCAACCAAAACGATATCGGGGTCCTGTCTTAAGGCCGTTCTTAACACTTTGGAAAAGGTTAAACCAATTTGCTCATGCACCTGAACCTGGTTAACACGGTCCAGTCGGTATTCAACCGGATCCTCGACAGTTATGATTTTATGTTCAGGCTTGTTCAGTTCGCTTAAAGCAGCATAAAGTGTCGTGGTTTTACCACTACCGGTAGGCCCTGTAACCAGGAACAAACCATGAGGCTGACGAATGATTTTTTCAATGCGACCTTTGATTTCTGCATCCATACCCAACTGCTGCAGGTTTAAAATACCACCGGACTGATCAAGCAATCGCATAACAACAGCTTCACCGTATTGAACCGGCATGGTGGAAAGACGCACATCAATCGTGTGATTTTTAAGCTTGATTTGAAAACGTCCATCCTGTGGCAGACGCTTTTCTGAAATATTCAAATGTGCCAGCAGTTTTAACCTTTGAACCAATGCAGCGGCAATACGCTTTTCGTTCATCACCTGTTCCTGCAGAACACCATCAACACGCTGACGTACCCGTAACAGGTTTTCTTCAGGCTCGATATGAATATCCGAAGCTTTTGCCCGCAAAGCATCTTCGAAAAGTTTTTCCAACAGGCGGAATACCGGCGCATCCTTGGCATCACCTGCCTGCAGCATCAGGCCAAGATCAATATCATTTTGAGCCAGCTCATCGTTAAGCTCACCGGCCAGATCACTTAAAGCATCCTCGCGGTTGTACATATCATCAAGCAGGTACAAGAGATCAGATTCCCTGACGACCGCCTGGCGGATACGTTTTCTTAAGATACGGCCCAACTCATCATAGGCAAACAGGTCAGTAGGATCTGCCATACCTACCAGCACATCACGCTCCCTGTTTTCAATCACGATCACACGGTAACGTCGTGCTATGTTTTCAGCCAGCGTTTGCACGACTTCCGGCCGGACTTTAGTCTGATTTAAGTCAATTAATGGAATCTGCAATTGCTGGGAAAGAAACTCGAGGAGTTTTTGCTCTTCAATATAGCCAAGCTCAATCAGTGTGTTACCGAGTTTATGACCGGATTTTTTCTGCTCGGCCAGCGCACTCATAAGCTGCTGTTCAGAAATAACCTTATTCTGAACCAATAGATCCCCGATTCGAATTTTTTTACGGGGCGCGCTCTTTTCGTTTGTATCCTGGGCTGCTGTCTCAGACATTGTTAAGTTCCCGAATTAGCGTCAGCTTGTTGAGCAAGTTTACGCATACGATCATTAGCATATTTTTGCAGGGCACTTGAGTTCAGCCCCAACTGCAGGGCACGCTGGTAAGCTTTTAAAGCATTGGCATGATCACCCAGTGCGTCAAGATTGGTTGCCAGCCCCATCCAGTGCTGCCCCTGGCTTGGCTGCCTGTTTACCAGTTGCCGGTAAAGGCCAGTGGCAGATTCATATTTTCTCTGATTTTGATAGAGCGGCGCCAGCATTGCCATGGTCTTAATGGATGGCTTGCCGGTCTGCAACTGTTTTTCCAGAAGGTTTACTGCTGCTGCAGTTTTCCCCTCGCTTACAAATATACGGGCCTGCATAAGATTCAGGTTGGTGTTGTATGGATAAACTTTTAATGCCTTGCTTAAAGTCTGATTGGCATCTGTCATGCGATTACTGCGTAACTGCACCGCAGTTAACAGCTCGTAAGCCCTGGAAGAATATTGTTTCCCGGAAACTATTTCTTTTAAAGCTGCCTCTGCTTCAATCAATCTGCCACTGGTGATCATTTCCCGAGCCTTGTCGATTGGCTTTTTCTCGGCTTTAACGATTTTAAACTCAGCCGGATCAGATTTAGGTTCTGGTTTGTAGGGCTCTGGCTCTTTACCATCATCCTTTAAAGGCAGGTAAGCAACTTTGGGGGGGGCAATTGTTGATGAAGCAGCAACAGTGGTTTCAGCTTGGTCTTCCTGAATAGATTTGGTCACTTCCGGAGCCAATTTGGTCTCAACGGGTTCAACATCAACTGGTTTAATCTCAGTTGGTTTTTCAATATCGGGGGGTTGAACTACGACTTGTGGCTCAACAGGCTGGGGGGCAACAGCCTGGGATTCAACGACTTGGGCTTCAACAACAGGGGCTTCAACAGGCTGGGTCTCAGGTTTGTTAACCTTAAGAGATGCAGTGACAGGTTCATAAAACACCGTTGCCTTGGCCTGTTCGTTTAACACGTAGTAATAAGCACCCGCCGATAACAAAATAACAACCAGTAAAGACCAGACCCCGGTTCTTAACCAGTCTGCATCAATTGTCTCAGGATTTTTCTCTACAGCAAAGTGTTCAACCGATTTTTCATCGGTCATCTTATCGCGGGAATCAAGGTCCTTGAGCACCTGGTTTATGACACTCATAGTTGAATACCTTTCATCAGGTAATAACCCGCCAATGCAGCAGTAGATGCCGACATACCAATAAAGCTTATCCAGAACCAGCGCCAGCCATTGGCAGGCGACTGTAAGCTTTCGGTATCTTCCACAGCTTTTTTCAAATGTTTTGCACTGACCCTGGCTTTACCCTCACCGAACGCAAGCAACAGGCATTTATGTGCCAGTATATTTATAAGCCTCGGCACACCATTGGTCAGTTTATAAATCCGCTGGCTGATTTTTTTATCGAATATTTCCTGGCCTGAATAGCCGGCAACCTGTAAACGATGGGAAAGATAGGTATGAATGGTTTGCTGTGTGAGCGGCACAAGATTATGTGTAAAGGTTATGCGCTGTTTAAGTTGCCGAACTGACTTTTTATTCAAATTTTCATCCAGTTCCGGCTGGCCCAGTAAAATAACATGCAGCAACTTGCTTTTTTCGGTTTCCAGGTTGGTTAACAGCCTGACAGCTTCCAGGCAGTCTTCGGGTAATGCCTGGGCTTCATCAATAATTAAAACGGCTTTTTTGCCTTCCGATTTAATCTTGATCAGGGCCTGGTTGATCAATTGCATAATTTTATGCTGGCCAATGTTTCGCGGGTACTCAATGCCAAGTTCATCGGCCAATGCATATTTCAAGGCTGTTGGTGTGATCGCCGGGTTCGGGATATAGGCCGTTACGTACTGAGGCTTTTGGGCAAGTTCATTTAACAGCTTTCGGCATAACAGGGTTTTACCTGTACCTACTTCACCGGTCACCTTGATGAACCCCTCACCCATATCCAGGGCAATCAACAAGGTATTCAACGCTTCGAGGTGATCGCCATATCCAAAGAAATAACTGGTATCAGGCGTCAACCTGAATGGCTGATCTGTTAAACCGAAAAACTGCTCATACATTTGTCGTTAGACTCCAGCGCTGAACTATTGTCTTTCTCCCTCAGTGCCAAAAACATCCTGGTGGCCGCCGACATGAAAGCCGCGATCAAGAGATTGAATCCTGCTTGAGGTTTCAGTAAGGCTTCTTTCCCAACTTTCATCCGAATCTATAACAATAGGTCTTAACAAAATAACCAGCTCACTCTTGCGGGAACTTTGCTGCGTATGTCGAAACGCTGAACCCACAAAAGGCAAGTCACCCAGCAATGGTACAGACGAGAGCCGCTCTCCCATGTTGTTTTTCATTAAACCACCGATAACAACCAGCTGGCCATTTCTGGCACGTACAATATTGTCTGATTCGCGTACGGTGGTTAATGCCAACGGCAAAGACTGCTGCTGGTCATCAATCAGTAATGTTTTGGTTTGGTCCGACACTTCACTTACAGAAGGATGAATATGCAGGGTTACAACACCATCACGATCAATCTGCGGTGTTACGTCCAGTGCAATACCCGAGAAGAAACGCGTCAGTTCAATATCTGGTGTACTGGTAGTAGAACTGCCACCGGTGGTGGTTGTGGCTGATACATCCGTGACAAAAAATTCATCCTGGCCAACTTTAATAATGGCCTTCTGGTTGTTCATTGTTGAAACACGCGGGCTTGATAACACCTGCACATTGCCCTGCGTCTCAAGTAGCTCAATGAATGCTGTAAAATCACTTATCTGGATCGCGGCACTGAAGACACCACCAAAAGCTGAAATATCCAGTGCATTGGCAATCGGCTCAAAGGTATTTAAATCACCTGTCTGGCCCTGGACATCAGTATTGACTCCAGTGGTATTACCAAAAACCGAACCACCACCAGTTTGCCCCAGCGTTAACCGCCGGTTACCATTATCGCCCTCGGCAAGCTGCGACCAGTTAATACCTGACTGGAAGCCATCATTCAGTTCCACCTCGAGAATCTTGGCTTCTAAAATCACCTGGCGCTGCAGGCTTTTCTGCATTTCCTTGAGAAAGTTTTCAACTTCACGCAGTTCTCCCGGCATGGCACGGACAACAACAATACCTGACTGACGGGAGATAGTAATGGTTCTGCCATTACCAGCTGTAGCGGCTTCAGCACCTTCGCCAGTTGATTGCCCGATGCCAATTATGCTTTGTAATGATTGTTGCAGATCATCCCATACATCAGACCTGTTGGTTGTCCTCACCTTGGCAGCGGTAGTGGATTCTGAGCTGCTGCCACCCGAATCACTGTCATCACCACCTATGCCCTGGCCGGAACTGATGGTCATGGAAGATTCACCTTCACGCACCAGGTTTAAATAATTCATGTAAAAAATGCGGGACTGCAGCCTGTATGGTAAAACCTGGAAACCGGCAGACGTCTGGTTATATTCATAACCATAAACATCACGCAGCGTTTCCATGACTTCGTGAATCGTGACATTTTTCAGATTAAGAGAAATTGTGCCTTTGACATCAGGATGAACAACCATGTTGTAAGGCGACTCATCAACCAGTCCCATGAAAAATTCACGCGCCGGGGCATTGGTTACCCTGACATCAAAACGCTCCTGGTCATCACCCTGCATGCCCAGGCCAAGATCAATTGCTGGCACCAAAGCAGCACTGATTTCAGAAGGCGGCTCAACTTTACGGTTGTATTGAATCTTTTCTTTTGCCAGCAATGTCTGCATATCATCTATCGAACGGGCCTGTTTTGCAGGCTGTGTCGTACAGGCACTGACAGTCATTAAGACCATGCAAGAAAAGGGAACCAAGTTAAATTTTTGCATTGCTTAATCCTTAACCTGTGAAGCTTGTGCTTCTTCGTTAACTTCGAGGGGAAATTTCACGGGCGTTCTGGTAAAGCTCAAGACTTTTTCGCCCCCACTCTCACCGGCGCCTTTCAGAATAACCTGGTCAGGCATGATATTTTTAATTGTATATTCCGCTAACTGGTCATTAACCCGGTAGCGACGACCGTTTATCATTGCACTCGATCCCGATGGCCGGTAATAAATTGCCTGGATAGCCAGGCTGTCAGGTGATTGCATCCCTGAATCATCAGCCATTTCAGTCATGGTGAAATTTATCGGCCTGGTTGGATCAAGCAGTTCAGCATTAACTCTCATTGCCAATATGGCAAGAATTGATAGTAATGATGCAGTAAGTTTCAAGGCTATTGACTTAGACACCAATCCACCCCTCTGAAAGACTTAACGTGTAAAGATTGATAGTGACTACTCCGGCAGGGTATTCATCAGCATTGTACTCAATTGAGTCCCAGAAAAACTGTCCATCCTGCTCTTCGAGCTCTTTTAAGTAAGACAGTGTTGCCAGGTAGCTGCCACGAAACTGAATGGAAAAACCATGCCTGTAAATTTGATACTCAACCGGAATCGGCTTTTTCGTGGTTTCATCAATTTCCGGTTCTAACAGTTCTTCAGCCTGCAGCTTTTCAAGACTGATCAAACGCAGGCCCTGCTGGTTATCCAGAATGGACCTCAACAGCCTCGCCATTTCGGGCGGTTTCATTAAAGACGAGGTTTCATTCTGAATATAGGTTTCCACTGAGTTAATTTGAGAATCAAGCCTGGAAATCTGTTCTTTTAACTCTTTGTTTGGGTCAATCTTCGCCTTGTTTGCCAGACCGTTCAGATTTACCTGGATGGCTTGCATATCCCGTGCTATCTGATCTTCCTGTGCATACAGTGCATCCTGCTGCTGTACCAGCGGACGCCACACCAGTGAATCCCAGGCCTGATGTATCCCAACAACAATAGCAACCAGAATAAGCAAACGCTCACGCAATGACATCGCATCGACTTTCAGGCCAAGTTGTTTCAGTTTATCTTTCATTGCTGTTCCGAATCTGCTTTTGGAGCAGTCTCCAGGGTAAAGTTCAGCACATTGTTTTCCGGGTTTTCCTGAATTTGAACTGTCTGAAAACTTGCATCTGTGAACGCCGGCTGGTTTTCAAGTTTCAGTAACAACCCGGGTACCTTTTCACCCGAAGCTGTCTTACCAGACAGCGTCATGGCCTTGCCTGCGTCGCCAACCCTGATTTGTGTCAGCCATAGTCCATTGACATTGCTTTTAGCCAGTCCTTCAAAATAACCTGAGAAACTGTTTTCAGACTTGTCCAGCACGTTATCAAGCATGACTTTTATTTTCTTGATATCACTGAAAGCCAGGCGTTTGTCACGTAACTGCTGCACCAGTAGCTGGTTTTTTTCACGGGGCTTAAGCTTTACCTTGGCCTGCTCCAGTTGCTGATTGAGTTGTTCTTTCTGTTGCTGTTTTTGCTGAACCACTTGTTCATGGTCACTGACCTGTTTCATGGTAAACAGCGTCAGTCCCAATAAAATAGCCACCAGCACACCAATCATGATCAGCATTGCCTGGGCAGAAAACAACTGTATCTGCTTTTTAAAAGCCGGCTGGTAGAAATTGACCTGTTGAATCATTCTGTCCATGCAAAATTCCTGATCGCAGCGCCTATTGCCGGGGCACAGGTAGCCAATAATTTAGAATCGTAATTATCAGCTCCCTGCAGGGTATTGAATGCATTTAAAGGTTGAATCGGCACCGTCAGATAGCTGCCGGCAACTTCCTGAAATTCTTCATGAGGAATTGAAATCTGGGAAATAATGTTCAACTTGGCAGCTGAGCCATTGGCAAACTGGCTTTCGTAGTAATCAAGAGAACGTTGAATCTCTAGAGAAAGTATATCGAGAAGTTCTGTGCGCCCGTCACTGGTTGTAGTATCCATGCGTGACACATCCAGGTTGATATGACGGCTTAAACACAAACTGCCATTATCACAGATTTCAATCAGGCTGACGTATTCTGAAAGGTACAGTAAAGCTGAAGCCCTGTTTTCCTCGGCATCCGCATAAGTCATATTCCTGAGCGCCAGTTCGGTAATATCAATAGCCTTGATTTCCAGGCCAGCCTCCTGGGTTACTTCAGCAAGAGATTGGATATAACTGGTTTTGGCTGCAACCGCATACATTAACTTTGGTGAACCAGCACGTTTGCCCTGGGGTAAAGGCAGCAGGTCAATCTCGGCATCATCGATATGAAAATCAATCAGGTCCTTTATACGCCACCGCACAGCATTCTTGAGTTCTTCAGGGGCAACTTCGGGCGCTTCAATCTGGACAACCGAGTAGTGCTGCGGATGCATCACCAGCACGGCCGACTTACCTTTCAAACCGTTTTCACTGACCAGCTGTTTAAACAGGAGAGATAAATCCTCAACTTTATCGGAGGACTTGAAAGCAATCGATTCAAGATTTAACTGACCATCATTTCGATTTACGAGGGCAAAAGAAATACCATGTGGATATAAAGCAATCCCAAGACACTGGTTTTCAGATTTTTTCCCTTTAAGAAAGGAAAGCACTACACCCCCCGGCAAGTATAATTAACGTTTACATCAATCTGTGTTGATTTATTCATTAATACTAGAGCCATTAACAAGTTATTTCCATCATTCTCAGCAACTTATCGTGTTTTTTTTAAGTGAATTACAGGAATTTAATGGTTTTGTATATACATTTTATTGTTAATTCGTGAGATACAGGCATATCAACACATATTAGAGGGTTTGAACCTGCCAGCAAACGACTAGGATTGGTACCCAAATATTTCACTAATCCAAAAGGGAGATAAATATGTCAGATGAAGTAGTCATTGCACAGAAAGCACCTTATGCAACTGAAGTTGAGGAAGGAAAAACCTATTACTGGTGCTCCTGTGGCCGCAGTAAAAACCAGCCGTTTTGTGATGGGTCTCACCAGGGAACTTCATTTTCTCCGGAAGCTTACACGGCGGAAAAAACCGGCACTGTGTATTTATGTGGCTGCAAGAAAACGGGTAACACACCTATGTGTGATGGGTCACATAACAAGTTGTAATTTATTTAACCGATATGTCAGGGGTATCGGCATCACAGCTCAACCCTTAGACCGGCATTTATGCGGTAATAATCGACATATCGGTTATTTAACTGTGTTGAGTAGCCAATGAAAGCATTGACGCCATCCGGCAGAATAGCCATAAGACTGACACCGGCGTTTTGGTAGTTTTCATCCGGATCATCGCCGGTGACTGAAAATCGAGTTCCGGCAGTATCTTCAATCAGGCTGGAAACCGTGGTTCTGGCATCGGCCTTAAAGGCATGTACATGCTCGATATAAGCCTGGGGAACCAGGACGCCAAAACCCTGGTTCATGGCGCGTGAAATTCGCACACCGAGAGTACCGCTAACTTCTGTGTTTGATTCTTTATCAAAACTCATGGCAAAGCCATTACCACCGGATTCACTGTAGCTGTCTATGACCACTTTCTGTAAATCTGCGCGCCCATAAAGCCCTGCTGTCCAGGGACCCATCGGGTTCTCCAGGCCACCACCAAAAGACAGGGCCCATTGATGGCCATTGGTATCGGCGTCGGTATTAACATCCACAAGCGGCTTAGTTCTTGTTGACTCCTGAAACACGACGCTGCGGTTAAATTCGTAATCGGAGTAAATATAGGAAAGTTGCGCTTCCAGGTAACCAGTATCAGCAAAATTTTTGGTCGCAAACAAGTTCAGGCTCAGATTCGATACTTCGCTGTCGCCTTCATTAGCCTGCGGAACAAAATTAACACCTGGCAGGTCAGCATTAAAAGTCTGATCGTAACGGTCATAGCCAATCAGCGCACCCACCAGGAAATCATCAGTCACCCGGTAATCTGCACCAATTTTAAATAAATAAGATTCCGTTTCGTAGCCACGCTCAAGGAAACTCTCATCCCGCTCAAGATCACCATATTCGGCCTGTAATAACAGGCTGTAACCGGTCTGCTGAAAAGCCTGCGTAATTGCCCGGGTTCCTGTCGCTTCGTCGAGAATACCGGTCTGTTCGGCATTGGCGCGCTCGCGGGCTTTTTCCATCAGCGCCTTGATTCGCGCCCTGGTCTGCGCAAGTGCGTTGGTTGTATTCGTCAACGACTGGGTTGGAATCAGGGAATCCTCACTGTCACCTGAGAGGTTACCTCGTCGAGCAACATTACCCGAATCATCACTAGAATTATTAGAATCATCACATCGGGTTTGAAGATCCCCAATAGCAGCATTACATGCCTGAAACACAAACTGCTGGAATTCAAACTTTGCAGAATTTGCTGGGTAAGACAGAGACAGGCAAAGAGAAATTATTAAACCGTTACCGATAAGTGAATATATTTTTTGCATTGCGCGCTACTCTGGATTTTAATGAGTTTAAATTATTATTCTTTCTGAAAGCTTATGCCGGTACGTAGCGATATTCAACCTTCTATTGCAACTCATGGTTCAATTCAGGGTGCAATTCAGGGCGCAATTTTGTCTTTAGCGCTGCTTTCTGTTTTAGCTGTCATTTATCCAGTAAGCAGCCACGCTCAAAATGGTGATATTGCCGGTGATATTGCGGGTGATATTTCCGGTTTCATGGTCGTTGACTGTCTTCTCCCCGGACAGGTTCGCCGACTTGGCAGCATGACTTACAGCGCTGCAAGAAAAGCCGTACGCACCACTGCATCTGATTGTGAAATCCGAGGTGGTGAATATGTCGCATACGACCGTGCCAACCTTGCCAGTGCCCTTAAAGTCTGGAAACCCATTGCTGAGTCAGGTGATGCCAAGGCACAGAACTACTGTGGTGAAATCTTTGAAAAAGGCCTTGGAGAAGCACCCAATTACGCCAAGGCGGCTAACTGGTATTTACAGGCTGCTGAACAGGGCTATCCTCCCGCGGCAATGAACCTTGGCAACCTTTTTGAAAATGGGCTGGGTGTTGAAAAAGACCTGCAAATGGCAAAATACTGGTACCGCCAGGCATCTGGCATTGGCAATATCGAAGGGTTGATATCACCTCCGCCAATTGAAACTGCCGAACCCGTACCACCAACCACTTTTGAAAAACAAAGTGAAAACATTCTGATCGTTGAACCACCTTTAAAAACACGCAGCGGTAAACTTTTTCTGGCCAATAAAATGCGTAACACCAGTTTTCCAGTGGTTGGACAGATCAGCGCCAGCAAACCGATAAAGCTGGTTTTGGTTGATGGCAACGAGGCTCAGGTCATTGGCAACAGCCTGTTTCGTTCCCAGGTAAATGCCGGCTCTAAAAACAAAGTAGATATTGCCGTGATTTATGAAGATGGCCAAACTGAAGGACTGAGCATTCAATTAACTGACAGGATAACAGCTACTGAACCCGTTAAACCTGTTAAATCTCAAACTGAAAACCTGATTGCTTTAAATAACACTACAAACATATCCCCGGTTAAAGGTCACCAGCATGCATTGATTATTGGCAACGAAGAGTATGACTTCCTGACTGACCTGGATACCGCCAATAATGATGCACTAGCTATTGCTGACATCCTCAAAAAACAATACGGCTTTGAAGTCACTATTATCACTAATGCGAATCGCTATAATGCTTTATCTGCGATCAATGAACTCAGATTAAACTTCAAGGAAGATGACAGGTTGCTGGTTTACTATGCCGGACACGGAGAACTGGATCGCATTAATAACCGTGGACACTGGTTGCCTGTTGATGCAGAACACAACAATGCCGCCAACTGGATATCAACCATCACCATCACCGACTTACTTAACACTATTCCAGCAAGACAAATGATCGTCATTGCCGATTCCTGCTATTCCGGCATGATGACCCGATCTGCTCTGGGTGTTATAGATGAAAAGCTCGATGAAAAGCAACGTCAACAATTATTGAAAGCATTGACAGGTACAAGAACACGGACTGCGTTAACTTCAGGCGGTGTTGCCCCGGTATTGGATGGCGGCGGCGGACAGCATTCTGTTTTTGCGCGTTCACTTCTGGATGTACTCAAACAAAACCAGGGTGCCATTACAGGCTACGAGTTATACAATGCCGTTGCTCATCTTGTTGATCAACGCGCCGGCGATATTGGTTTTTCCCAGAAACCGGAATATGCACCATTAAAGTTTGCAGGTCATGAAGCTGGTGATTTTGTTTTGATCAAACAGTAACCACATCATAAATTTCAGAGCAAAACATGAGTAATAAATCCGAAAACGCCGTAATGGAAGACATCGCCTTACAGGCTAATGTTTCCCCGAAACAACGCCTGTTCATGTTGTTTTTTATCGGCACACTGATAGACCTGGTCGTACTGAATATTTTTGCGGAGTTCTGGGACCGGGTCATTGTCGCCTCATTCAGCGTTTCTCTACTGGTTGCCCTGGTATTGCAACTTCTTCTTAAAATGACATTGAAACTCGAGCATAAGGTGGCTACCTATTTCAATGCCAAGGGAGGAGCTTTTAACCGTTTTCTACGCTTCCTTTCTGCCTGGCTTATTTTATTTATTTCCAAGTTTATGATTCTCGGTGTCATAAACTTTTTCTTCAGCTCCTACATTGCATTTTTAGGTCCGCATCACGGCATTCTTGCTTTCCTGGTTGTTGTCATTGTGATGGTTTTTGCTGAGGAAATGTTATACCGAATCTATCGCGCACTATCTTAAGCTTCATTAACATGCATCTTTCTTCAACATGAACAAAGATATCAACAGAAGATTGATCAATAGAACTTTTTCTGTCGCTCCGATGCTGGACTGGACCGACAGGCATTGTCGCTATTTTTACCGCCTGATGAGCACAAAGGCATTGCTCTATACCGAGATGGTTACAACCGGTGCCATAATTCATGGTGATACTCATCGGTACCTGCAATTTAATCCCGAAGAACATCCAGTTGCATTACAGCTTGGTGGCAGCAATCCCGAAGAATTAGCCCGCTGCAGTAAAACTGCTGAAAATTATGGCTATGATGAAATCAACCTGAATGTCGGCTGCCCTTCCGATCGGGTTCAGTCCGGCCGTTTTGGCGCCTGCCTAATGGCCGAACCGGAGCTTGTCAGGGATTGCCTTGAGGCAATGAAAACAGCTACCAATGTCGATATCACGGTTAAGCATCGAATCGGTATCGACCGTGATGACAGCTATGACCAGCTTGCAGCATTTATCGAAACCGTAAAGCAGTCTGGCATTAAAACTTTCATTATCCATGCAAGAAAAGCCTGGCTTGACGGTTTAAGTCCTAAAGAAAACCGTGATGTACCGCCACTGCGCTATGATTCGGTTTATGGCATAAAACAGGACCACCCGGAACTGGAAATCATCATTAACGGTGGCATTAACACTTTTGATGAAGCGGCTCAACACTTAGACAAAGTTGATGGCGTTATGCTTGGCCGGGCTATCTATCATAATCCCTGGCTGTTAGCTGAAGTTGATCAACTTTTTTACCAGGTTGAAACGAATTATCAAGATCCTAAACAGGTCATTAATGATTTACTGCCTTATATCAGCAATGAACTTGATAAAGGCACCTACCTTAACCATATAACCCGGCATATCCTTGGCCTGTTTCAGGGTATGCCCGGTGCCAAAGCCTGGCGCAGGCATCTGTCTGAAAACGCACCGAAAAAAGGTGCAGGCATTGAAGTTGTTGAAGAAGCTTTGAGCTTTATCAGGGAATAGCTTATCCAGGATTTCATGCTTACAGAAATCTTTAACCACTGGCTGTTTCTTTCACTGTTGTGTGCCTTTGCCCTGGCTGCATCTGATGCCGTAGCAAAAAAATATTTATCACACCTCGATTTTAAAGCGCTGACATTAACGCGCCTGGCACTGGCCGGCATGTTAATGCTGCCACTGACGATTCAGATTGAAACACTTTTCCTGCCCGCAGCATTCTGGCTGTGGATGGCCATAACCGTGCCCGCAGAAATACTGGCCATGTATCTTTACATGAAAGCCATTCGGGATTACCCGCTATCACTGACAGTTCCCTACCTGGCATTTACACCAATGTTTGCTGTATTAATCGCCTGGCTGATATTGCATGAAAACATTTCGGGATATGGCTTTACTGGAATTGCAATGATTATTACCGGCGCCTGGTTTTTAAACCTGCCTGAAACTGAAGGACTGACTTTAAAAACAGCACTGAAACCTTTCCGTTATATCTTTACCAATCCTGGTTCAAGATACATGTTGATTGCTGCAATTATTTACAGTTTCACCGCAGTAAGTACCAAAGCAGCCATGCAGTACATGCCTGCCAATCAGTTTGGTGCTTTCTACTATTTATCCGTTGGCCTGGTAGCCCTGTTGTTATTCGGCAGGGGCGGATACAGACAAATCAGGTTAAACCTTAAACCCGCCCTGGTAGTTGCTTTGCTAATGGCCATTATGGTGTATCTGCATTTTCTCGCTTTGGAGAAAATTGAAGTGGCTTACATGATTTCAGCCAAACGAACCAGCCTGTTGTTTGGCATAATTTTTGGCGTGCTGTTTTTCAGGGAAAAACATCTTGGTATGCACTTGTTTGCCGGCTGTCTGATGCTGGCAGGCGTGGCCATCATTGGATTGCTTTAGTTACTTCAACAGATATTCTGAAAACAATTGCCAGGTTTTAGCAAATTCTTTTTGCCCAAAACCAACACGAATATGTTTTTCACCCTGTAAAAAACAATCTCCAGGTACAACATTAACACCAGTATTATGTAAAAGGTTTTTTGCCAGGAATCTGCCAGTTTCGTAATTTTTAATAATTTCGGGAAAAGCCACGCAACCGGCCTGCGGTTGATACCAGCGAAGAAATTCTGCCAGCTTGTCTTTAGTCTGATCAATTAAAGTCAGGTTGTCTTGTAATAAAGCATTATTTCTGGCTCGAATTTCTTTGACATGATTAATTGCTATCTTGCTTAAAATTTCATCTGCCCTGCCATTACATATCGACAGAAAGCTTTTAATTTGCTGCATTCTGTTTAACAAGTTTTTATCCTGACAGGCAATCCAGCCAACCCGGACTCCACCTAAACCAAATGCCTTGGACATAACACCCAGGCTGATGCCTTTTTCATAGACAGAAGCTACTGCGGGCAACCTGTCCCTGCTGGACTGTTCCAAACCTCGAAAAACCTCATCTGAGAACAGCCAACACCCATAATCACGACAACTGTCAATAATCACCTGCTGCTGTAACTGACTGATCATTGCACCGGTTGGATTATGAGGAAAATTCAGCGTTACCATCTTGGTAGTTGGCAGCAAATTATCCAGCCAGTCATCCATATCAAGTTGCCATTGGCCAGATGAAATTGATGAAGATTTTGGTGATGATTTTAAAAGGGCCACTCTGTTGAGGTTAGCACCGATGGATTCGGCCACGATAGCCAATGGTTCAAATACAGGTGTGATTATCTGAACATTATCCCCTGGGTTGAGGACAGCATGATAAGCAATGGTAATCGCTTCCAGTGCTCCGGCTGTTACCAGGATGTTTTCTGCAGCCAGCCCGGGATATAATCCGGCAATAACCTCACGAAGATCTTCACTACCTTGACCCGGGGTATATCCAAGTGAAAACTCATCCCACCAAGATCTTTCATCATCTGAAGCCAGCGCCAACAACTCACTGAGAGACATTGGTGCAGGTGCTGAGCCTCCCATCGCAAAACGGGTTTGGGGACCCGTCTGCTGCTGATAAGAAGCTAACCTGTATTCTGGAAAATTCATAAAATTCTTTCAGAAGTAACTGGCTATATTTTGGCTTCTCAGGACTGTCAAAAACAGGATGTTTTTGTCAGAGCTTACAGGGATGTATTTACGCGGTCCTGAAAAGCCGAAAATACCGGTTACTATTGCCAAGTTTCTATTGCCCAGCTTCTAATGCCCAGTTTCTATTGAGAGAATTTCCAAACTGTTAATTGTGAAAGCGTATGCTGAAATTTACGCCGGGTTTCACGAATCACGAATGGCACATCAACCGGCTCGGCAACCAGTTCAAAATGCTCACCCAATACCAGCCTGAGCCCGTCAAGTGTGGTGAAGTTTTCACCGACTTCGTCTTTAAAACCGCCAAGCCATTCATCACGCTCGGTGAATTCTTCCAACCAGGTATAAGGAGAAGCCAATACAAACAGGCCACCAGGATTCATGCGTTCTTTAATCATGCTTAAAAACAGTTTTGGAGAGTAAAGACGATCAATCAGGTTACCGGCAAAAACCAGGTCGTAGCCGCTGAATTTTTCGTTAAGGTTGCAGGCATCGCCCTGCATAAACAGGCAACGTTCTGCAGTATCAGCCAGGCCGAGCTCAGCAAGCTGGGTTTCCCTGAAACTGACAAGCTCACCTTCATCCTTAACGGTATAACGCTTAAGTCCGGATTGCTGTAATTCAACCGCTGAGGAAATAAATCGGGCTGAAAAGTCCAGTGCATCAACATGGTCAAAACAGGTTGCCAACTCAAATGAGCTACGCCCGACCGCACAACCGATATCCAGCGCCTTGGTTGTCGCTATACCATTTGCTTTAGCCTGTTCAATACAAATATCTGCACAGGCCTTGGCAAAGTTAGGTACATTGAAATATTCATCGCCGTAATGAAATTCAAGATACTGGGAGACCAGTTCATCAGTTTCATACGGGTTACCTTCAATATCGAGTGCTGCATCAGACTCAATATAGCGGAAACCGGCATGCTGGAAAAAATGCCGCCTAAAAGCATAACGCGAATCTTTAATCGCATAGTTTCCAGTGGAAATAAAACTACCGCCTTTGATCATATTGTGTTTGCCGTCAAAGGTAGGCGTAGAGAAATCATCATAGACCGGATGAACCTTAAACCCCGGGTAGGCATCGATAGGCGTTTCAGTCCAGTGCCAGACATTACCGATCACATCATAAAAGTCCTGACCGTCAATTGTGGTTTTAAATTGATCGATAGGACAGGCTGATGCCCAGTACTCAAGGTTGATATTACCCGGAGCTTTGTCCCAGTCAGGCTGATCCGTATCAATATGATTGCGCATCACGTACCACTCAGCCTCGGTTGGCAACCTGATTGGCTTACCCGTCTGCTCTGATTTCCAGTTACAGAAAGCCTTGGCTTCAAGGTAATTGACATCCACCGGCCAATTCCATGGCATTTCAGTTTCGCGTGTCATGCTGCGGTATTTATAGCCGTCATCTGTTTTCACCCAGAACTCAGGATGAGATGCACGGGTAAATTCCAGCCAGCCCTGACCTTCTTCCGTCCAGTATTGCGGACTCTGGTAACCGCCCTGTTTAACAAACTCCATGTATTCGGCATTGGAAACCAGAAACTGGCTGGCCTTGAAATTTTCAACATCAAAAGATTTAGAGCCGTATTCGTTATCCCAACCATAGAGCCTGTTATCAAAATCCTTTCCCAGGTCAACCGTATCGCCCGCTACCGGCAGCAAACTGTTTTCTGGTGAGCTATCTGCATAATCACCACATTCGGAAAACAATCTATCAGGCTGAACAAGATTGACAGGCAGTTGCCTAATCAAAACTGAGGTTGTTTCAAGGTGAATACGCTCATGCTCGATACCCATCAGGATAACCCACATCGGATCATCCCATTTAATCGGCAAGGTAAAACTGGTATTGCAGATGAAATCGTCAACCAGCGACCTGACCTTATCACGATATTTTTTTACTTCTGCAGGCGTCGGCCAGTTGTAGTTAGACTCGTCAAGATCATCCCATGACATTTCATCGACGCCGATAGCCACAGTGGACTCAAGATCAGGGTCGAGTCTCTCCGGTATCAGCTTCGCAACATGTAGTTTATTTACAAAGAAAACCGCCGTATGACCAAAATAGAAAATCAGCGGATGACGCAGCGAAGTTGCCTTTGTGTAATAAGACTCATCACTGACAAGGCAATCAAAAATTCTTTCGTATAACGAGAAAGTGTCATGAAAATAATCTCGAATTTCCTGTCTTTTTTTCTCTACGTCATCCCCGCTCAGAAGCACTGATTTTGTAACCAGTAAATTAAGTTCATCTTCAGTGGTTTCAATTTTATTAGCCGATTGATTCATATTTTCATCCAGATGTGAAAAGCCATTAATTCGAGATTTAAAATGCAGTAATTGTTAGGAAAGATTAAATATTAGTATCTATTTGTATTTGTCGAAGACCTGTTGCGCCTGCTGACCATAACGCTTAATCCATTGCTGCTTGACTGTCGCGCTGATTTTGGTACCAGACCTTAACTGTTTTTCGAGGCGTTTTAAACCTTCATCAGAAATACGCTGCTGCCTTTGAATTCCGGGACCTGCCCGGTTCTGATCGGTCATGACTTACTTTAACCCCAATTTCTATGACATTTTGATTACAGCAAATTCATGTAGTTTGCAGTAAATTGAAACAAGATTAACAACAGAGCCGTTTATGGAAAACCTGACAAATACTGTACAAAAAAATTGTCACATCTCTGATGCCCGTTATGCAGGTAACTATACGCTTTGCATTTACCTGTTGAAAATGCGTGAGTTCTATCGCTGGGAAAATAATATCGAATTCATTCAGTGCCTTACGAATGACGATGTTGGCCAGTGGCTGACGGATCGGGAAACACTCTGGGAAGAACTTGAAGAATCACAACTGGAACCGGTCGATATTCAGGGCAGGTTTTATTCGCCGTTTGACTCTTCATTGATCAACGATGCTCTTGAAGAGCACAACCTGGTCTATAGCGGCGGCTACGCCAGTCATGGCAAACCGGTTTTTTTCCTGGCTGACCTGGAGGAAAAACACCAACATGAAGATTACACCTTATATATATCCGGACATGAACTGGCACGTGACCTGACAGCGCCCCCCGGCATGGCAAGTGACAAGGCCATTTTTATTCGCAAGGAATCACTCAGACGATTTATCTGGGAAAAATTTGAAGAATCTCACTGGCACAAGCAGGCTAACCCATTATCCCGAGCCCTTAACTGCTACAATTTTCAACAGAAACCGATTGAGGCCCTTAATAATATGACCAACATTGAAACCGATACGGTTTTGCATCATGAAATCGGTGAAATAATGGCGAGTAAAATTCTTGGTGATGAATGGGATTCCATGGTAATGAACATGCCAAGATCCAAGGTAGAATTCATGGCGCGAGCCATCAAGGACCATTTGGCTGATGCGCTCTCCACTTTACCCAAGCTGGTAGCCAACCCGGAGCCAGCCCAGATTCATTTCTACTTTGCCAACATGACCGGTATGCGTAAAGTGATTTTCCCGTCGCTGCATGATGCTTACAATACCTGGATCTGTGAAAATACCCTTTCACATCTTCAGGAAAAAATTGAACAGTCCCGACAACACTGGGAAAAACTCGGCAAAGAAATGATCGAGTTATTTCAGGCGTCTGGAAACAGGGGCTACGACAATATGCAGGAACTGATAGACTCAAG
>CALAZS010000237.1 GCA_937926265.1 uncultured Gammaproteobacteria bacterium | reverse complement strand
ACGCCTTCACCTTTATCAAGCATGCCGGGAATAACGGCCTGACTGCAGAAAACAGTACCTTTGAGATTTGTATCAAGAGTTGAATCCCAGTCAGCCTCGGTAATATCAAGAAATGGTTTGGGATCACTGATGCCAGCATTATTTATCAATATATCGATGCTTCCATGTTGTGAATTTATGGCATTAATCATGTGTTCAACACCAGCCTTGTTGCGAACATCAACAGAGAAAGATTCCAGTATATTGGTATGTGAAAGGATCTCATTTGCTAGATCGTGTTGATTAAAATGATTTATAAAAACCTTAGCACCGGCATCTGCGAAAGCTTTCGCTGTAGCCCGGCCGATACCGGTTGCTGCACCGGTTACTAAAACTATTTTGTCAGTGTGCTGAATATGCATGACATTAAACAATGCTTAAAAAAGAAACACCGTGTGCACCGATAAAACTATCGCCACGATCAGAACCACTACCAACATCACCATAATCATGAACAAAAATTCTTTTTAAACGATTTTTATGAATGGTTTTAAAAAGTTCAGCGTAAGGAAGAACCTGCTCATGCTCAGTATCGCCATAAAGTTCATTATGAAAACCGGGTAGCTGGTGCCAGGCTACACTGGCACGGGCATGATGCGCATTATGGTAGCCAAAGTTTAAGTTGAGCAGGTTTAGCCAGGGACGTTTTCTTGAAATAAGATTTGAATAGGTATGGCCGGTATCGTAATCACTGTTACGGCTATGAGCAGGAATTTCATCGTTCGGGTTATTTACAAAAAAAGCATCGTAGGTATGAGCAAAAGCATCCGCCAGAAAAAGTGCCTGTAACATTATCCAGTATGCAATCGCATATCCCAGCAGTGCCCAGGGAGAAATTAAAAACAGAATCGTGAAAAAGGCCAAGCGTGATATACCGTTATAAATGACACGGTGTCGATATTTTTTCAGGGCTTCCTCTTTAAACGGGCGAATAATGACCTGGGCATGCATGATAAGCTCAATAGCCGGTATATATGCCCATTCAAGCGCAATGACAATTTTTTTAAAGATTTCAGGCTGTTTATTTAAAAAGGCCTGGTAATTAAAGCAACTGACATCGGCGCGATCTTTATGGTGGCGAAGATGCATGTGTCTTACCCGGTCAAAAGATGCGTAAGCGCCTCCGGCAAACCATAATAAAATCTCACCGGTAATGACATTATGTTTTTTAGCTTTGAATAATGTCATGTGCGCTGCCTCATGTACCAGGTAGGCAGCTATCACAAGTGTATGCCCGGTCAGCAATATACCGAGAATAAAAACCAGGCCTGGTGGTTGGGTGATCAGGTATAAGCCGCTTAGATGTCCAAGTAATGCATAACTCAACGCAGCGATGTTTGGTATTGCTGCATCCGGGTCACGCCAAAGCCTGTCAGAATTTTGTTCACTCATACTTCATTACCTGATTCATAACATATTCGAGATAATTAACGCTGATCATTTCATATAATATTAAATTTAACAATAAATTTAATATTAATAATGTTAATAAAATCGTTGATAATGATCCTGCTCTGCAGGACAATCTAATAAAAAGAAATTTGTGACCATGAAAAAATACTCAAACAAAAAGCAGCGACAATTTGTTCTGGCCTTAAAAAGCATGGACGCCTACTGGCTTAACTTTTTAAAAGAACAGGATTTTTATGATCTGAACTATTCAGATCTTTTTACCGAGTTATGGCTGCAGGACAAGCCTGTGACCAAAATGGAAGCCAGCAAATTCATACATCATCTCGGGCCACAGACAGCAATGAAATATGTCGATAAAGCTGTAAAGATGGGATATCTGGTTGAAGTGGTTAACCCGCAAGACAAGCGCTCAAAATTAATTACCTTGTCATCAGAGCTAAAAACTGGCTTGAGTGACTTTTTCAACTTCGCCATCGATACGTTTAATAAATCCCTTAATGACTAACCATATAAATGATTAACCAAATTAATAATCAAGTAGATAAATAGAAATATGCATCTGCAACTATTCAAAACGATGTGGGGGCATGAAGGTAGCCTGGAATTGGCAGCCTCCCAGTGCCTTGATGCAGGCTTCCACGGCATAGAAGGGCCTGCTCCGCTGCAAAGCGCTACCCAATCCGGGTATCTGAAAGTATTGGAAGATAACGGCTTGAAATATATTGCAGAGATAACAACGGCAGGTATGTATGTGCCAGATAGATCAGCAAGCCTGGAGACTCATTTTGATTCATTCAAGATGAAACTGGATGCCAGTCTCAAGCTGAATCCACTGTTTATTACTTCGCTCGCTGGATGTGATGCCTGGCCGGAATCAAAAAGCATCGACTTTTTTGGACAGGCAATGGAATATGCGAATTCAAATGAAATTGATGTTTCTTTTGAGACGCACCGCAGCCGTTC
>CALAZS010000236.1 GCA_937926265.1 uncultured Gammaproteobacteria bacterium | reverse complement strand
GGTAGAGCTAGAACCCGGCCTACGAGAACTACTGGTGCAGGATGCTCAAGGCGGCAATGCCCTGCCTTTGCTGGCATTTACCCTGAAGGAACTCTGGCAACAATACGGAGAAGATGGCCTACTGGAAATTGATGAATACACCATCATTTCAAAGCATTTTGACGACCGGCTGGAAAAAGGCATGGTGCTGGCTCTGGAACCGAAATTTGTTTTTCCCCAAATCGGCGTGGTCGGATTGGAAGATGATTATGTGATGACCGTCGATGGCTTAGAGAGATTGACGTTGACAAATCAGTCTTTAATTCAAATTTAAATCCATTTTAGATTCGAGGAATAATGCAGCTCGACATAAGAGAATTAAATTATGTCTATCCGGGATCTGTCAGAAATGTCTTTCGGCAATTGAGCTGCCAGGTGACCGATCCCGGCTTTCACGCATTGTTCGGACCATCCGGTGTAGGTAAGACGACCCTGGCAAAAATGATTGCCGGAGCGATCAAAGAATTCTCCGGAGACATTCGACTGCATCAAATAAACCAGGTCCTATACACGTATAATCTGGAACGGCTTCCGGGATGGTCCAGTGTCCATGAGCATCTGACCCAAATAACGCCGCCGCCCAACCAGCAGCGCATGGAAGAACTGGTGGATTCGTTCGGGCTTGAACCCTGTTTGAACGCCCGCTTCGCCCAGCTGTCCTTGGGCCAGCAAAACCGAACCAATCTAACCCGTTATCTGCTCCAAGACTTTGACCTGTTGATTATGGATGAAAGCCTTGCCAATGTTGATGAAATCACCAAAGAGAAAATAATACTCAAAATCAAGGCCCTATATCCCGAACGCTGCTTTCTGTATATCTCCCATAATGTGGTTGAGGTTTCAAAATTTTGCAAACAGATCCTTGTGCTGCGCAGTCACCATAAAGACCCCCAGGCCGTTTTACTTCAACGTCAGGATTTTCGTGGGCACCAGCCAATGGCTGAAAAGGATCTTGAGCAATGTATGCTGGAAATTGTTAATGCTACATAGACGTATCTATCAATTTTTAATCATCTATTTTATCGGCTTTGGCGGCCTGATGCTGGTAAAATATAGCCTGAATTTATCAGATTACGTCATCCCCGGTTTTTCCGACATCGGAATCGCCTGTCGGCGCTATTTCGGGCTTTACCTGCTGGCGGTGCTCAACACCCTGTCGGTGGCCATTTTGGGACACCTGCTGTCCATCTGCATGGCAACGATAGTGGGCATCATCGGACGGTTAACCGACTGGATCGGTTCTTTTATCCGGGTGGCGGCCTACAATATTCAAGCCTATCCCATTGTGGCCGTGGCACCGATTATTTTTATTCTGCTGGGAGACGGGCTTTCTTCACGCTTGCTCATAGCGGCGATGATCTGCTATTTTCCGTTACTGCTCTCAATTATCGGTATATTTTCGGAACCCGTAGTGGAAATCGAGCATTTCTTTGAATCCACCCGCAGAATGAACTGGCAGCTTCAGGTCAAAATCCGGGCTTTCGAAAATATCCATAAACTGATGACCGTTATCGTCGGAAGCGCCACTCTGGCGATGGTGGGCACCATTGTGGCTGAATTCATTGCAGCCAATGCGGGGATCGGTTACAGTATCCGTATCGCCCTTTACCAGAGCGATCTGGCAAAAATACTGGTTGCGCTCTTTTTGATCGGTATCTGCACCTCAATCTACCTGGTATTTCTGGAATGGTTGGGAATGATCATTAAAAGGCGCATCGGAGGCATTTAGCACAGGCAAAAAAATAGCAGCGGGGCGACAACGGGCGAGTTCGAAGTGAGCAAAAGCGAGCTCAACTCCTGTCACTATATATGTGAAGCACCAACAAACCCTGATAAAAAAGATTCCGTCTTCCTGGATTTCATCAAAAGGTCCTGAAGGAGATAAACCATGCAGCAACAACGGTTTCATCAAATCAGTTTGCCGGCAATCGGTATAATCCTTATCCTCCTTTTAGGCGGATGTACCTCGGAAGATAAAAAACCATTGGAGGAAGTCAATTACCGCCTTAAGTGGCTGTACAACATCAGCGTGGTGGGAGACCTTTACGCACTTGACAGCGGTTTATTCGCAAAACACGGGTTGGCGGTGAATGTCAAACCGGGCGGCCCTGAAAAAGATGCCATTAAAGAGCTGGAATTGGGCCATGCACAGTTCGGCGTTGCCTCCGCCGACCAAGTGATCCGGGCGGTTTCAAAGGGTTCGCCAATAGTGGTTATCGCCCAGCTATTTCAGATCAATCCGCTGCATTGGATATATCGCCCGGATAAGACACCACTTAAGACACCGCAGGATCTCAAAGGGTTAACCATCGGCGTTACCCATGGGGGCAATGATGAAACCATCATGCGCGCACTGCTGGCCAAATATGGTATTGAGGAAAACGAGGTAAACCTTTTCAGTGTGCGCTACGATTATACCCCTTTCTACCAGGGCAAGGTCGACCTCTGGCCTCTTTATCGCAATGCCCAGGCGCCTATAATCGGCGCTAAACTGCAAAAAGCAGGCGAGCGCTTCGATCTGATGGATCCCAGCCGATTGGGCATCCGGTTTGTGGCGAACTCGGTGGTCACCACCCGTAAAATGCTCGAGGAAAAACGCGAAACCGTTCAGCAGTTCATCAAAGCATTGCTACAAGGCTGGCGAGAGGCTTTGGACCCGGCCAACAAAGAAACGGCCATTCAGCTGTTATTAAAATACAATAAGGAAACGCCCGAAGAGATTGTCCGCCAGCAATTGCCAG
>CALAZS010000235.1 GCA_937926265.1 uncultured Gammaproteobacteria bacterium | reverse complement strand
TCAAATTTTTAGCCGATAATTGTGTATGCTCCCTAATATGCCTGATATGCCTGACATGCCAATAAATTTAAAAGATATCGACTACCTGATCGTTGGGCAGGGCCTGGCGGGCTCAATTCTGGCATGGAAACTGAGCCAGACCGGCGCAAAGATTGGTATCGTTGATAACGCACATCACCAGGCTTCTTCAAAAGTGGCTGCAGGTCTGGTTAACCCGATAACCGGGAAACGGCTGGTATTGGCTTCCGACACCAGAAACTGTCTTGAAGCAGCGCTTAACACTTACCAAGAGTTAGCTGACAGTTTCAATACTTCTTTTTTTCATCCTGTAAGCATGCTGCGCCTGCTTATGGATGAACAACAAAAAGACTATTTAGATAGAAGACAGAGCAACCCCGACTATCAGGGATTACTGGATAAGTTTAATATTCCTGACAAGCAAAGCCCATTGGCTGATGAACATGGTAGCTTTGAACAAAAACAAACAGGTTTTTTGAATATCCCACATCTACTTGAAAGACTAAAAAATTACTTTATTGAGCAAGCTGTTTATTCTCAGGACCAACTTAATTACGACGATCTCAAAGTTGATAAAGACTATATCCGTTGGCAAGCATTCAGGATAAAAAACATCATCTTTTGCGAAGGCCACCAGGCAACCCATAATCCCTGGTTTGAGTGGTTACCGTTTCAACTGGCTAAAGGGGAAATCCTGACAGTTAAATCCAGTGAAATAAAAACCAGTAAAATTATTAATCGCTCAAGTTGGCTGATACCTGTTGAGAAACACATATATCGGACCGGGGCCAATTCAGAATGGGATTTTAAAGATGACCAGCCAACAGCTGAGGGTCGGGAAAAAGTCGAGCAAAACCTGAAGACACTGTTTAAACAGCCGGTTGATTATCAAGTCATGGCCCACCAGGCAGGCATCCGCCCGGCAACACGTGACAAGCAACCCTTTATTGGTAAACACCCAACAAAAAGCAATCTATTCGTTTTTAATGGTTTCGGCGCCAAAGGCAGCATGACTATTCCATATTATGCAGAATGCTTTACCAATCACCTGATTGACAACCAGCCTTTACCCGAGCAAGTTGATATTAAACGCCTAAACAAATGAAACCTCTTACAGAAACTGTAAAAAAACAGCTTAGGTTAATTATTCAACCTGGAGATGTATGTATCGATGCAACTGCCGGTAATGGCAATGACACATTGTTTCTGGCTGAGCAGGTTGGACAAGACGGTCATGTTTATGCCTTTGATATTCAGGAATCAGCAATAAAAAACACCAGGCTGTTACTTGAACAAAACCAGCAACTCAAGCAGGTAAATTTATTATTAAAAAGCCATGAGTATTTAATTGAATGTTTACCTGAAAACGCTAAAGCAAAAATCAATCTGATCATGTTTAACCTGGGTTATTTACCAGGATCCGATAAAAGCTGTATCACCAGGACAACCTCAACATTAAAAGCGCTGGAACAATCTGTTCAGCTGATTAACCTGAATAACAAGGGAGGCGTTATTTCAATCATGCTTTATCCCAATCATGACGGCGGCAGAGAAGAAACACAGGCTGTGTATGAATGGGCTGAAAGACTACCTTCCGGGTTCGAAAAAGAAATCATTACCACTCCGGGGCCACAGTGGCTGAAGATTCAGAAACTATAACTCCAAAATCATAACTTTTGCCAATACAGCAAACGATTATTCACCGGCATCTCATAATCTTCTATCAGCGTTAAACCGATATTGTCAGCCAGCATATCAAGTTTCTCAAAATCGCGGATACCACTTCCGGGATCACGGTTCTTTAACCATTGATCGAAACCGGCATTACTGTCGCTGCTATAGTCACCGTTATAATTAAAAGGTCCATAGAGCAGCAATTTACTGCCTGAATGCATCACCTTTTCCAAACCGGAAAACATCCCTTCCACCATATTCCAGTGCATGATATGCACTGTGTTTGCAGAAAAAACAACATCATAAGTCTGTTCAGGCCAATCACTGTTTAACGTGTCCAGTTCAATTGGAGCCAAGACGTTTTGTAAACCAGACTCTTCAATCCACATATGGATACCAGGATGGTTATCGATTAAATCACTGCACTGCCAGGTTAGATGCGGCATATCCTCAGCAAAATAAACGGCATGCTGACCGGTACCACTGCCAATTTCCAGTACCGTCCTGCTGTCTTTTAAAAGTGGTTCAATTGTTTCGAAAATAGGCTTTCTGTTTTCAACTGATGATTCAGCAAAGGGTTTCATTTTCAGCTCGCTTGAAGGGAACCTTCTTTTCAAGTTGTTGCATGTATTGTTCAACACCCTGTTTTTCATGGCGACAAAAGTCTTTAACTGGATTTTGAAGATGATCAGAACGCAACCAATGGGCAGACCTTGTCATGACCGGAACAAAACCACGTGCAATTTTATGTTCACCCTGGGCACCCGGTTCAAACACCTGTAATCCTTTTTCAATACAAAATTCGATACCCTGGTAATAGCATGCCTCAAAATGCAACTGGTCAACCTGCTCGATACATCCCCAATGACGGCCATAAAGAGTCGTATCACTGACATACATTAATGAACCCGCAATGCAGTGATCATCTTTATCTGCCAGCACCAGTAAAACGTTATCGGGTAATGTCCGGCCTATTTCTTCAAAAAAGCCCAGGTTGAAAGTCGCCATACCCCATTTTTCCTCAAAGGTACGGTTATAAAAAACCGCAAAATCAGCCCAGTCCCGGGATGATGCCGTATGACCATTCAGTCTTCTTAAGGTGACGTCAGCATTTTGAACCGCCTGTCGTTCCCGGCGAATATTTTTGCGTTTCCGCGATGTTAACTGCGCAGTGAATTCAGAGAAATCTGCGTAATTATTGTTAAACCAGTGATATTGGCAATCATGACGTAGAAAACATTCCTGAGACTGCAGAATGTCAATTTCATTATCTTGTGGAAACAGGATATGAAAACCGCTTAATCCTTTTGCTTCGCAGAACTCCTGCAGATAGCGGGTAATCAGCGGATACATTCGTTTTTCATCACCAGGCTTACACAATAGCCGCTGCCCTCTCGCCGGCGTATAAGGCACAGCAGAAACCAACTTGGGAAAATAAGCATGACCAGTTCGCTGGTAAGCATCTGCCCAGCTGTGATCAAACACAAATTCGCCATAAGAATTATATTTTGCATACAGTGGCAAGGCAGCTGAAAGCTGTTCGTTTTCATAAACTGCCACATGACAGGGTATCCAGCCAAACTTTTCACCCACACAGTTGTGGGTTTCCATCGCCGATAGAAACTCATGCCTGACTAATGGATTATTGTCTTTGACTAGACAGTTCCAGTGGTCTTTTGGTATATCCTTGATTGATGAATGTATTTCGATCTGCATTAAAATTATTAAAGCATGACCGGGCCAGCCATGTTAACGTTTAAGAAATTGTAATAATTGGGGTTTTACCATGAGAAAACTGATCAACTTAACTTTTCTTTTTACATTTCTGGTCCCGTTATTAGCTCAGGCTGAATACCTGACAGTTGAAAATGCCTGGGTTCGCGCTGCGCCCCCGAACATTCATATGACTGCCGGCTACGCCACTATCGACAACCCGAGTGAATATACTATCTGGATCACTGCTGCTGAAAGTGACGCTCATAAAAAAGCAGAGCTGCATGAAACCGTTGAGAAAAATGGCATGGCAGTCATGATGCATCGGAAATTTATCAAAATCGCTCCCGGTGAAACGGTTTATTTCAAACCCGGTGGCAAACACTTCATGCTGTTCACACCTCAAAAGTCTTTGAAGCCTGGTGACATGGTGAAACTCGGCATGAAACTTGGAAATGGCGATACAGAGACTTTTGAGGCAATTGTTTCGAAGTCTCAACCATAATCCTATCGCAATCACCTTGCTGTTTTTCTGAAAACGCAGGAAATCATCCATGATGCTTGACTTTGGCGTCCTTGCCTCAGACATTTCAGAAAAACAGCAATGGCAATTTCGATCGTCACTATAGGTAATAACTTTTCAACATTCTCATCAATCTCGCTTATAATTAAGGGCATATTTATTGTGACCAAAAGATATATTGTTACCAGCGAAGATTATGACTTACCAAACTGACGATTTACGCATCAAGAGTATTACCGAGGTTGATTCACCAAACAAGGTTCATGACATGTTCCCGATTTCAGACACTGCCTCTGAAACGGTACATGATGCCCGTCGCGCTATTCACAATATTCTGCATGGTAAGGATGACCGCCTGCTGGTAGTCATTGGCCCTTGCTCAGTACATGATCCAAAGGCTGCGATTGAGTATGCCAACAACCTGAAAGCGGCCAGCGATCAATTAAAAGATGATCTTTTGATAGTGATGCGGGTTTACTTTGAAAAACCACGCACAACGGTTGGTTGGAAAGGTCTGATCAACGACCCGGACCTGGATGAATCTTTCAAAATCAACAAGGGCCTGGGACTTGCCAGAAAATTATTACTGGATATCAATGAACTAGGCTTGCCGGCAGGTACCGAGTTCCTTGATCTGATCAGCCCTCAATACATTGCTGACCTGATAAGTTGGGGAGCCATTGGCGCAAGAACCACCGAAAGCCAGGGGCACAGAGAACTGGCATCGGGTTTATCCTGCCCTGTCGGATTTAAAAACGGTACGGATGGCAAAATGCGTATCGCAGTCGATGCCATCCATGCAGCCGCACGACCACATGTGTTCATGTCTTTAACTAAACAGGGTCACTCGGCGGTCTTTTCTACTACTGGCAATGCCGATACCCACATTATCCTGCGCGGTGGTAACAAACGCCCTAATTACGATGCCGAAAGCGTTGAAATTGCGGCTGAAGAAATGCAGTCATCCGGACTCGCGCCAAAAATGATGATTGATTTCAGCCATGCCAACAGTCGCAAGGATCACAACAAGCAGGTTGATGTTGGCCATGATGTTGCACACCAGATTTCAAAAGGTGACAAACGTATTATCGGCGCCATGATTGAAAGCCATCTGGTTGCCGGACGTCAGGATAATACTCCTGATACACCCCTGACTTATGGCCAGAGTATTACCGATGCCTGTATTGACTGGGGAAGTTCGTTACCGCTATTGGAAAGACTGGCTGAAGCGGTTAGAAATCGTAGAGAGTGCTAACATTTTAAAATCTATCAGGAAGGTTTTCGATTAGTCTCTTGCCATGAATTATTGCAAGTACAGCAATTTGATCTTTTCTGACTTGATATACAAGACGATAGCTGTAAACAAACCTTTCTCTAATTTCATCCTTATCTAATTCCGGTACGACTCTACCAAGTAAAGGATTTTGAGGAATTTCCCGTACTGTTGAAATTATTTTAGTTACGACTGATCGGGCATAAAATTCAGAATCTCTAGAAATATATTCCGCAATACTTTCTAAGTCTTCAAC
>CALAZS010000234.1 GCA_937926265.1 uncultured Gammaproteobacteria bacterium | reverse complement strand
ATACCTCATGTTTCGGCAAATATAATTTTCGTGTGATACTCTCAATCTATCCGTAATTCGGGGATAGTTGGTTTCCTGGCACGTAATCTGTATTTTTTAGAGAGTTTGAAAACTACAGATATTGGGGAAGCGATATCTGTAATCTGGGGAGGGCAAACTTTTCGTATAAACATGGACAGCCTGTCAGTATCTATTAGCAAAAGTTACAGGTTGCGATTTTGGACTGGGTGTCAATCAACTTAATGCCTATCGGGTTATTTCAGGGGAGGGTTCTCTGGAATTCCAGCTTTACGCAACGCCGCAATCATTTTATTTTTATACTTGTACGTAGCTCTTTTTTCGGCGCTAGCGAGATTGTATTTGGGATTGATTCTAAGTACCTCGATAGCTTCATCGCGAGCTTTAGCATCCTGCCCAGCCATGCTATAGACTGCTGTTAACATGACGCGGGCAATGAAATCTTCAGGGTTCTGCTTTACTGCCCGTTCACACCATCGGATGCCTTCTTCGTACTGACCGTCCAGACAATAGGACATCCCCAATCCGAATTGATAAAAAGTTGGTGGTATCGGGTTGAGGCGGATGGCTTTTGTATATGCCTGAATAGCCTCTCTCGGTCTGTTAGCCATCCTGAGCGTATGGCCAAGCATTGCGTAACTATTCGCTGAATTGGGATCGAGGGCCACGGCCTTCTCTGCTGTGTCCACGGCCGGATCATGTTTTCCGATCATTGAGAGGGTGAATCCCAAGGCACCATATGCCTCAGCATAGGTATCATCCAGTTTGATTGCCTTATTTAGCAACTTCATGCATGTCCCGATTGACTCTTTCGGCGATTTGCTGACGCCCAAATACACGTCCATACGATGCGTAGCGGCTAAAATCCTATAGGGCATCGGATATTCAGGATCTAATTCTATGGATTCCTGCGCTAACTGCCGTGCTCGCGCATTGCTTTCTTTATTGAGTTGGTTAACGTTTTCTCTTGCCTCTAAGTACTTCAGATAGGCTTGAAGATTTTCTGTGCCTTTGGCGTCGACACGCGCCTGATCACCTGAGGTTAATTTAATCTGCATGGCCGTGATAATATTTTTGGTCAGCTCGTCTTGAACGGCAAATATGTCTTTCAAGTTCGTATCATACCGTTCGGCCCATAAATGATGACCTGAGATTGCGTCGATCAACTGCGCCGTTATCCGCAACTTGTCGCCGCCCTTCCTGACGCTGCCTTCCAGCACGTAGCGAATACCTAGTTCCTCGGCCACTTGATTGACTTTGACGGGTTTTCCTTTGTAGGTGAAAACCGAGTTGCGTGCGATAACAAAGACCTTCGGGACCTTGGAAAGAGCCGTGATAATTTCCTCGGTTAAACCATCGCAAAAAAAATCCTGTCCGGGATCGCCGCTCATATTGTCAAAAGGCAGAACGGCAACAGATGGTCTGGCCGGCAGTGGATATGGCATCCTGTCCACCGAGGCCGGTTCGATTTCGGATTGTCTCGGGAAATAGACCCACAACAACGCTGCACTGCAAACCAGGAAGATGGCTATGGCGGCGGCATAAACTTTCCTGATTACTATTTTTCGTTTGATTTGTTCACCGAGTACCTTGCCCTCGTGTTCCGGTGTCAATAAGACGCGGTAGATCCTGACGGGCTCGGCAATGTTTTTGACGGCATGTTCCCCAAGATATTCGAATCCCTGCCGAACCTTTTTTTTGACTTGATCAAAAACTCCCCTGGAAATGCAGATGCCGCCGGGATCGGCCAGGCTCTCGATTCTGGCCGCAACATTGACACCATCGCCGTAAATTCGATCGTCCTTGTGAAGGATGTCCCCCAGGTTGATACCGATACGGAAATCCATCCGTCGATCTTGCGGTAATTTATAATTTTCCGCTTTAAGAACATTTTGGATTTCGATGGCGCTATTTACAGCAGCCAGTGCGCTTTTGAATTCGGCCAGAATGTTGTCACCAGGCGAATCAACCACACGTCCCAAATGCCTTACAATGCAGTCCGCGATGATTTTTCGATAGGCCGTAATGGTTTGTACCGTGGCTTCGTCATCATCCCCCATCAGTTTGCTGTAACCCTTCACATCCGCACTGAAAATGGCTTTGAGCTGCCGTTTAATGCCGATATCAGACATGGTGACACCTCAATATTATGTGGTTTCGGTCTTCTCTGGAAATGCGTATAAAGTAGTCGCTTGAGCTGTCGTTGCCGTATTCTGATGTGATTTTCAGTGCAACCCATGAAGATGCAAGATGGTCGGAATTCTAAGTGAGTATAGATAGTTATGAATAGGCCGAAATTGAATAGTTGGTCAAGTGTTAATAATATCGTTAACCGATTTCAGCCTTATTATTAAACTGAGCCTTATATGCAGATATTCAATGTGGGCCTGACCTATCGGCTCACTCTCATGGGTTATGATATCGGACCAGATGACGGCCTATCAGGCTGAGAAAACCGTACCTGATATCCAAGTCATATATGAATAACGCATATTAAATCGGTGGGTTGATTTGGCACGTAATCGCAGGTTTTGACGGTTGCGTTTTTGGTGGGATTATCTCAATATACATGAAGTTTGGATTAAAGTTTTTCTATTGTAAAATATTTCGAGTTTTTTGGAAATTAAATCATTTAGATATGACAACTATGGAAAAATTGTGATATCTATGAACTCATAGGCTTTCAAAGGGGTGGTTTTTTTTAAATTTTCTCAATATATCACCACTAAAAGCATATTTATAGCTATTAAAAAAATGTCCTTTCAAAAAAAAGTGTACGCACGTCGTTTTTCTAATATACTCATTATCCTATCCTTCACTTTTCTCCTGTCGGCCTGTACTATCTTTACACGTTGCGAGACGTCAGCGGAAAAACACGATATAGAATCCTGGCTCGATTCAACAGTCCCCTGCCTTCTAAATAAGCATAATGTTCCAGGCGCCGCTTTGGCTATAGTAAGAGATGGCGAATTAGTCTATTCAAAGGGTTGGGGTGTGCAGCGTGCTGGTGAAAACGCTCCAATTACTGAGCAAACCGTTTTCCCGGCAGCATCTCTAACAAAGCCGGTTTTCGCTTACGGTGCTTTAATGCTCGTTCGTGATGGGATGCTTGATCTGGACCGTTCGCTCTCTGATTATCTTAAAGAGCCATATATTCAAGGAGATGATCGATTACAAAAGATTACAGCACGCATGGTGCTATCACACACCACAGGTTTTCCTAATTGGCGACCGGGATTCTGGACGGGTTCACCGAAACCACTTAAGATTCAATTTGAGCCGGGCACGAATTTTCGTTATTCAGGAGAGGGATACAATTATCTTCAACTGGTCGTGGAGAATATTACAGGCAAGCAACTTGATATTTATATGAGAGACGCTGTGCTCAATCCCCTGGGCATGCATGATAGCAGGTTTGTCTGGGATGAAACCTTCAAATTTAAGACTGCGATACCACATAACAGATGGGGTCGAGCAATGGATAAGTGGTATTGGCAACCAGAGAAACCCATGGGAGCGGGTACGCTTTTTACAGTAATAGAGGACTATGCAAGATTTTTATCAGCAATGCTCTTAACGGCAGATAACTATAAACAAACTGCCAACCCTGCCCAAAAACTGCCGCCCAAATATTTAAAAAAAATGCTTCAGCCCCAGATTGAAATAAGCAATCAATTGGCCTGGTCATTAGGTTGGGGACTGGAGGAACATGAGAAAGATTGGTTTTTTTGGCAGTGGGGTGACAATCCGGGGATCAAACATTTTGCTGTAGGCTCGCGTTCACCTGAACTTGCTGTTGTTGTGT
>CALAZS010000233.1 GCA_937926265.1 uncultured Gammaproteobacteria bacterium | reverse complement strand
ACTGGGTATTGTGCAATTTGGCCTTATATACAATGCAAAAACCACGTTGAATTATGCTGCCTTTGAAGCTGCAAGGTCAGGTGCACTTAATTATGCTGATCGAACCTCAATAGAATATGGCCTTGCCAGGGGGCTGGCACCACTCTACACTTCTGTCAATGTTGCTGATGGAGTCTTCACAAGAATCAATAATGTGCAGCAGGCGCGCGACCAGGTATTTCAGGAAATTCAGGATGGCCAGTTTGCTTGTATTCAGCGATTGAATCCACCAGAAGCCGCTTTTTCAACGGGTCTCGCCGTACCTGATCCAACCGGTAATTTCACCGGGCAAAAATTAATCCCCAATGACCATTTGCTATACCGTTCCAAGAAAACCTTTAATAACTTGTCTATTCAGGATGCCAATCTTTTAAAGCTTAGAGTGACGTACTGTTACCCAATGATAGTACCCATTATTTCGACAGCTGTTCAAAGGCTCACCGGCACTACACCACAAACAAACGCAGCTCTGGCTACAGGGCAATCACAGGGTAGTCCAACTTATGCTTCAGTGATTCCGCCTGGTGCATTTCAGCAGAATTGCTATGCCCAGGGGCGCTTTCCGATAGTGGCGCAGGCGATAGTCAGAATGCAGACGCCAGTAAAAAATGATGCTTTTCCAGCTAGTTGCGACTGAAAACTCAGATCGGTGAGCTGATTGTATATCCAGAAGAATTCAGCAATTGACTCAAAAGCCAAATAAAGCCAAAGTTAAGAAATAAATTCTTACACATATTCGCAATAATCGATGTTCAAAATTTCTACCAGCCAGGTACTGGCTTTAACTGTACTCACTGTTTTCATGAGCGCCTGTAGTACCAAGCCCCGGCAGGGTTCTCCGGCCCCGGTAATCTCAAAATCCGGCTACGAATCGACCTCAAGCACTACTGACGGCGAAGTTAAAATTTCTGCTTTAACTCCGCCGCCAAAACCAGCTATTGACCCAGCGACTCAAACAGGTTCCAACAAGGCCGTGGTTTTGTTGCAGGAGAGAGCCCAGGAGCAGATTGATAACGGTGACCTGGCCGCAGCGGCAAAAACACTGGAGCGAGCGGTTTCGATTGATCCACGTGATGCCAGGTCGTGGAACCTGCTGGCCCATTTGCGCGCCAGGCAAAAGCAATACACAATGGCTGTTAACATAGCTGCCAAGTCCAATAGCCTTGCTGGTGAAAATCAGAAAGCACTCAAAAAAGACAACCTGATGTTGATGGCCGATATGAAAACCCGTCTTGGGGATACCGCCCAGGCCGAGCAGTATCGACGACAGGCGAATGCAATAAATTAATTGATTTCAGTTATTTATAATAAATTCCTAGAAACTGGTTTATAATTAAAAGATGTTTTTTGAAGTACGTAATCTTGATGGTGGTAACTTTTGAGCCTTTATGCGGCTGACAAGTTGATCGCCCAGGCCCGTATTCTTGCGGCTGAATACCGTGAAACCATGGGTAAGGCGTTACCGGGCATCAGTAACGAAATTGCTGAGCATGATGCGATGCGTCTGATGCAACTTCAACCTAAACCCAAGGATGCCGTCGGTTATGATGCCGTTGACCCGGCCCGCAATGATTTACGTATCCAGATCAAGTCCCGGGCAGTTTTTGACGAATCAAAAAGTAACCAGAGAATGGGGCAGCTGAATGTCAACCAGGAATGGGATGCCGTTGTTCTGGTTGTAATGGATCATCAGTACATGCCTGTTGAAATTTTCGAAGCTTATCGTGACGACCTGGAAGAGTACATCTATGAGGCGAAAACCAGTCGTGGTAAACGTGGAGCCCTGTCAGTTGGAAAATTTAAAAAAATTGCCCGCCTGGCCTGGTCAAAAGATCAGGGCCTCATAGCAGAATGACTTCGGAATAATCCGCTCAACATTTATGGATGTCACCGAGTTTCTCGGAGCAGAAGGTCTCCTTGCACAGCAAATAGAAGGTTTCAGCTATCGCAGCCAGCAGCATGAAATGGCCGAGGCTGTTGCCAATATTCTGGAAGACGGCGGCACATTAATCTGTGAGGCCGGAACCGGAACCGGTAAAACTTTCGCTTATCTCATCCCGGTGATGTTATCCGGGAAAAAAGCCGTCATATCGACGGGAACCAAGAATCTTCAGGATCAGCTGTTCCACCGGGATTTTCCCAAAATTCGCGAACTGATGTCCATGCCAGTCAAAGCGGCGCTTCTAAAAGGAAGGGCAAATTATCTATGTGTGAACCGCATGGATACTGCGCTGACTGATGTCAGGGGCCATCGGAAAGAAAATGCTGAACAATTGGCCCGTATCAGGCAATGGTCAACGGTTACTGAACGTGGTGACATAGCCGAAGTGGGTGATATACCTGAAGATGCGATGATCTGGCCATTGGTGACATCGACGGCAGAAAACTGCCTTGGCCAGGATTGTCCCTCGTACCAGGGTTGCCATTTGGTTGAAGCAAGGCGGCTGGCACAGGAAGCCGATATTGTTGTCATTAATCATCACTTGCTATGCGCAGACTTTTCCCTGAAAGATGAAGGTTTTGGTGAACTGTTGCCGCAGGCTGATTGTTTCATCATTGATGAAGCACATCAGCTGGCTGAAGTTGCCAGTAACTTTTTTGGCAGCAGTATCAGTGGCCGGCAATTGCTTGAACTGACCCGGGATATTGATGCCGAATATCACAGGGAGTTTGGTGATTTACCCAGGTTGTTAACTCATACTGCAGCGGTATCCAAGGCGGTAAAAGATTTACGTTTGCTGTTTGGCATAGACCCGCGCAAAGGTCACTGGCAGGAAATTCACAGTGATCAACGCATCGTAAACAGCATAGATAGTCTCAGTAATGCTGTTTTGGAGTTAATTGACACCCTGAAAACTTTACAGGGGCGCAGTAAGGAAATGGACAACTGTATTGAAAGGGCAGAATCACAGTTGGCTTTGCTGAAAAGTTTTAACGATAGTAATGCTAAAGAGCAGGAAATCCGCTGGTTTGAAACCCATAAACAAAGTTTTCGTTTCAATATCACACCGCTGGATATAGCCGATGTTTTTGCAGCGCAAATGGAACGGCATCCTGCCAGCTGGATTTTTACTTCAGCAACGTTGTCAGTGAACGGCAAGTTTACGCATTTTCAGAATCAGCTTGGCATTGAAGAAGCTGAAACTCATCAATGGGACAGCCCGTTTGATTATGAAAAACAGGCCTTATGGTTTGTACCCAAAGGCCTGCCCGAGCCATCACACAGGGATTACAACAGTGAAGTCGCCAAACTGAGTATCGAGATTCTCGAATACAGCCAGGGGCGTGCGTTTCTTTTGTATACCAGTTATCGTGCATTGCATGAAGCAGCCGAGATATTGAAAAGTGAGCTGGAATATCCGATCCTGATCCAGGGAACAGATTCCAAAAATGCACTGCTGGAACAGTTTCGCAAGCTTGGTAATGCGGTACTGATGGGCACCGCAAGTTTCTGGGAAGGCGTCGATGTCAGGGGCGAGGCATTATCTTGCGTGATTATTGATAAATTGCCATTTGCTTCACCTGGAGACCCGGTGTTACAGGCTAGAATTGATGCGATGAGAAAAAACGGTGCGAATCCATTTATGCAGTTTCAGGTGCCTCAGGCAGCCATTGCCTTGAAGCAGGGTGCCGGGCGATTGATACGTGATAATACTGATTCAGGTGTTCTGGTGATATGTGACCCGAGGCTGCTGTCGCGCTCAAAACCTTATGGACAGGTTTTTTTAAACAGTATGCCGGCGTTTGCCAGAACCCGTGATATCGAAGATATAAAAAGGTTTTTTGAA
>CALAZS010000232.1 GCA_937926265.1 uncultured Gammaproteobacteria bacterium | reverse complement strand
ATTTAAAACACTGATGATTAATACACCTAACAAAAGTACCTGGATAATACCGATGCCCAGAATGGTTTTTAAACGAAAACTCAACTGAATTTTTCCTGTCTGAATCTTTAATAGGGATTAGTACCGCATATTTTGGATAATAACATCTTCATGTAATATGTTTCGTCAGCCAGTTTGGTTTCTTGAAGATTTTATTGTCTTACTTATTTATTTTTTCCATTATGTATTCGCGTTTTGCTACCGATTTCTATACCAACAACCATGTCATTTTCTAAACCAGCTTCAAATCAAACTTCAACTGGCTTCCCGGCACATCTATCTAAAGCTGAACTTCGCCAATTATCTGAACTGGACCTGGCTGAATTATTCAGTGAAATTTACCGTAAACAGCTATGGGGTAAAGCGTTAACAGGGGAGGGTGAGCTGTTTTTTTCAGGCTCCGGTAGTCATGAGCTATTGATTGTAAAGGACTATCTTGAGTCACTTAACTATTTTATCAAGGGTCTTGGGACAAAGCCGGTTATCGTCGACCTGGGTTGTGGCGATTTCAATATAGGCTCTCAAATAAGCCAGCTGGCTGATGTTTATCATGCCTGTGATATTGTGCCGGGTTTGATTAAAGTGCTTAAGGCTGAATTTCTGCTGGACAATGTCCAGTTTCATTGCCTGGATGCGACCAGAGAAATGCTGCCAGATGGTGATGTACTGGTTGTGCGCCAGGTTTTACAGCATTTATCCAATGATTCGATAAAAAAGATCATCAGACAGTTTCCGCGGTATCGCTATGTGATTGTCACAGAACACATACCCTCGGGTGAGTTTTTGGCCAATAAAGACAAGCTCAATGGGCCGGATTCGCGCCTGAGATGGCGATCGGGTATTGACCTTTTACAACAACCCTTTGATTTGTCTGTGAAAAAATCTGAATTGCTGTGCGAGACAGAAGACCCGAACTGGCCATCGTCCGTGATTAAAACCATTTTGTATGAAATGGACTAAGCTTCCGGTATGGAAGCTGAAGAAGATAAAACAGCTAGGGATGATGAGGAACTGGAACAAGCTTTTAAGTTTGGTAATGATCGTATGGTATTACCCGGTGTTGATTTAAGTTATTCAGAATGCTCGACAAAGATTAATTCTTTTGAGTTGAATCCCAGTTCCGCCGTTTTCTGAATAAAACGGTCAATTATTTCCCGGGATATTTCCGGTTTTCGCGAAAGTAACCACAAATAATCAGTGTCAGGTCCTGAAATAAATGCATAGTCATAGTTGTTCTTATCTAATTCAAAAATAACGTAAGACCCATAGAACGGGCCGAAAAATGAGACTTTAAGATAGCCTTCATTTTTTGAATTGACAAAATAGGCTTTACCCTCGGCATTTTTCCATTGGCCTTTTTTAATCGAATAACCACGGTTTAGCACATTAACTCCACCGTCTTCACGTAGCGAATATTCTGCTGTGATATTTGTAAGGCCACGTTCGAATGGATGGTCGAGGCGGGCAATTTCATACCATTTGCCAAGGTAGCGGTTTATTTCAAAGCCCTGAACAGGTGATACTTTTTCAGGCATTCCGGTACATCCAGAAATGAAAAGGACTGAAGAAATGAAGAACAATATTTTAAATTTTGTCATTGTCAAAAAAGCCATCGGGTAAGTTAAATAATTTTGTCCTGATTTTTGTAGTGTATATTGAGGTGAAATCAATTAATACACTGTAGATGAATTTGCACTCAGTAAATTTTACTGTTCAGGGAGGTGTGGTTTGAATAAACACGATGTAATCATTATCGGTTCGGGTACCGCAGGTCAGACTGCTGCATATGAATTGATTGCGCATGGTTTGTCCGTTGCCGTTGTAGAACAAAGTGAAACCCCGGGTGGTACCTGTGCGCTCGCAGGCTGTCAGGCAAAAAAATGGTTCTATGAAGGTATGGAGTTGATTGCGCGTGCCCGTCATCTTCAGGATAAGGGAGTTGAGCACCTACCGGTTTTGTCCTGGGCTGAACTGAAAAAACAAAAAAACCTTTTTACTTCAAGGGTGCCCAAAGGCACTCTTGCGGGTTTTGAAAAAGCCTCTATTGATGTTATTGCCGGCAAGGCAGCCTTTATTTCTGATAACACCATTGAATGTAACGGTCAGAAGTATACCGCGCAGAACTTTATTATTGCCACGGGAGCCGAAACTTTAACGCTGCCAATTCCTGGTGCTGAACATATGATCAGCAGTAGAGAGTTTCTCGAACTTGATGATTTACCCGGGCGTATTGTTTTCATCGGTGGGGGCTTTATTTCTTTTGAATTTGCTCATTTTGTCGCAAGGCTCAATCCTTCAAATGAAATTCAGACCACCATTCTGGAGGTTGCGCCACGGCCCCTGGGCCCATTTGATGAAGATATGGTAGAACAATTAATGCTGGCCTCTGAGATGGATGGTATCGATATAATGACAGAAACCAGCATCCAAAGTATTGAAGTAAGTGGCCTGGGTTACCTGATAAAAATGGCCGACAGTGATGATCTGGAAGCCGACCTGGTTGTTAACGGTGCCGGTAGAAAACCTGCCCTGGATGGACTGGGTCTTGAAAAAGCCGGTATTGATTTTACCCGTCGTGGTATTTCAGTTGATGAAAAGATGCGTACTGCCCAAAAACATATTTTTGCGGTAGGTGACTGTGCTGTAACCCTGCAACTTGCCAGGGTTGCAGATTATGAAGCAATGATTGCGGCGAATGTCATTCTTGTAGATAAGGGAGATAAGGGCAATGCAGGCTTCTCTCATGTTGATCAAAAATATATCCCGGCTATTTTATTTACCTATCCTCAATATGGCATGGTTGGACACACCGAACAGTCATTAATAGATTCAGGTATCGAATATATTAAAACTGAAAACTACGATTTGACCTGGCCGGGTTACCAGAGAATAGGGATGGACCATGCCGCTTATAAAATTTTAGCGTCACCCTCCGGTGACCTACTTGGCGCACATTTTTTATCTGACCATGCATCCGGAATGTTAAACACGATCCGGTTGGCAATGCTTAATGGTATTAATGTGGAAAAACTTTATCGCCAGATGATCATGTCGCCATACCCAACGCGCGAAAGTGATTTGACCTATATGTTGAAACCCTTGCTATTGAAAACTAAATAATTTACTGAAAATTAAATAGCTTGAACGATTTATATGGAAAGATCGGTTCTTGGTTTAGCTGATTTTTCTTCCAGATCCAGTTTAGGTTGGCAGGGAATTAATCTTTTAGCCTCAACGGAAAGCTTGTCGATGAGATAGCGAGAAACTTTAGTGCCACGGTTTTTGGCAATGGTGTTGAGTTCCTTGTTGAGCAGTTCCTGATCAACTTTAAATTGAGGGACTTCTGCCTTGGCTTTTTCAGTGTTCTGTTGTGCGTCGTTGCCCGTTTGTTTTTTACCAGTTTGTAGTTGAGCCTGTTTGAGTTTTTCCTGCT
>CALAZS010000231.1 GCA_937926265.1 uncultured Gammaproteobacteria bacterium | reverse complement strand
GTGTAATACACAATCTGAAAAGTGTTGTGATATCTGTTTCATATATGTAAAATTGCTAAAGTGCATGTCAATATACATGCAATTTACTTGACCTTGTGATATTGGCAAGAAAAAGAGATCTGTACGTTTTAGGATTATGATAATAACTTTTACTTTTTGGAAATCAAAGGCTTAGGCACCCACCATATAGATGACTCACCTCATATTTCGCTTGAAATATCCAATTCATTGCTCCCATATGTAGCATATAACCACTCGATTTATTGCCCATCGGCGCGTTTCTGAAACAATGACCCAACTCAGGGAGGAATTACACTACAGGTTAAAAGGTTGGTTGGATCATTGTAAATGGTTGCCGAGTAATTTGTCAAAAAAGAAATGGATCGGTTCACCTCCTTTCTGAGGTTTCGTTGATTGGCCAAATTGGCTTTGCGCTGGAAGACGATTTTATCTTTTAAGCCCCGGTGGCATTGATCCGGGGTGACATAATCGATTCCGCAGTGGTAATGCTCGTTATTGTACCAGGCAAAGAATCGATCGAAGTATTTTGTGGCCTCTGCGCAATCCAGGAATCTTCCTGGGTACTGGGATGCGGTTTTAATTGTCGAAAATGCCGATTCCACAAATGGATTGTCATTGGGGGTTCGCGGGCGCGCAAATAACTGGGGCATCTTATGGGTATCAAACATCTGCTTTATCGGCTTGGCTTTCATCTGACGGCCGCGATCGTTGATAATCTCAGGACGTTGATCTTCGGGCAGATCCAGGATGTTCTCGGAAAGCAGTGCGCCTTCCAGAAGCTGGCAAGATTGCTCAGCGCTCTGATTCCAGCTGACCAGCCAGCTGATGGCTTTTCGGGAATATTCATCCAGCAACAGGTAAAGATAGAGAAAAAGCCCTTTTTCATAAGTCAGAAGATAGCTGATATCCCAACACCAGCGCTGGTTGGCACCGGTCAATTCTTTTCGAACCGGAGCCAGCGATCGGCCATTGTGATGCCGTTGCTTGCCACGCATGCACATCAGCCCCTGGGAACGTAAGATGCGATACACCGAAGAAAACGAGACAAAAAACAGCTTTAAATCCCAGCCGGTCACTGTAAGTATCCGATGTGATAGATCCACATACTGTTCTGCTCTGGCCATCTGCAAAACTGCCTTTGTTTCTGCCGGCAAAAGTTTATGCACGGGACTTTTGGGCCCCGGCTTTGCGTTGGCAAGGCTTTTTCCCTGGAAAAGCTTGCGGCGCCAGCGGCTGACCCTGCGGCGGTTGATCGCCCACATCCGGCAGACGCTTATCATGGAGATTCTTTTGTCCTTTGCGGCTTCAATGCTCAACAGGATCTCAGCTTTCTGTTCCGACTCAAGCCAACGGCCCTCTATCTTTCCCACGAACCCCCATTGGTTTTTTTTCTTAAAATCGCAACCTCAACAGCCAACTCAGCCAGTGCGCGCTCTTTTTCTTCGAGATCCTGCTTCAGTGCTTCATACTGTTCGGCGGCTACGGTCTTTTTCTTGGCCCCCGGTCGAACGGCCAGACGCTCAAGGGCAGCTTGCTTCACCTGTTGGCGAATACGGGCTAAATCGGTGGCATAAAGCCCTTCACGACGTAAAATCTCGGCTGCCGGTATATCTCCGCGCTGGGCTTCAAGAAATATTTGATACTTTTTCTCTGGCGATAAGAACCGTCGTTTCTTTTTTTCATCATTTGAATCTGCACTCATGGTATGCTCCTTTGCTGCGGACCGCCCCAGCGCCAACTCCGGTCGCCCTACGGGCTCCCTCCGTTGGCGCTGGTTTGGCCATCATACCATGTAGTGTAATTCATTCCAACTTTTGGGACATAAATTCAGAAACTGCGGGATATAATCACAGACTAATAGTTTTTGGGAAATCAATATGGGAAAATATGTAGCTTATATATTATGTGTTCTTTTACTTTTATTAGGTCTAGAGTATTTTAGAATCGTAGACATAACCCAAGTTAACCGTTCCAAAAATAATCAATAAAGAAATGAGAATTAGTTATCAGAGCCGCTATTAAAAATTTAGCAAA
>CALAZS010000230.1 GCA_937926265.1 uncultured Gammaproteobacteria bacterium | reverse complement strand
GTGTATACGGACAGGATGTCCGTATCCAAGCTCCAGGGATGGCTTGTGCGTCCTTTAAATTAAGTAAACGGCTTACTATATCTATTTACTTCAATTTACCGATGCCCAGCATCTTCAGAATATACTTTTCGTAGATCGGCTCAGAAGTGCCTTTCTTCATCTTGCGGATAAAGTATTTTTCGAAAGCAATCTTGGCCATATGCACCCACTTGCCTTTTTTGAACCAGGCCACGTTGCGGGGCGGAATCTGCGGTAGCGCGACAAAAGCAGCTCCGGTATCGCCCATATCCGCGAGACAAATCGCATTCCAGGTGGCCTTGGTATCCAATGGCCGGCCTTCCAGATCGTTGGCAATATTGTGCACAATCGCTGTTACCATTGATTCAATCATGTATCCGGTTTTTGGCGCACCTGTCGGCACCGGAGTCGCCTCAACCGGCGGAATGGCAATACAGACACCGGCAGAAAAAATATTCTGGTAGGTTGGATTGCGCTGGTATTCGTCAACAAAAACAAATCCCCGCGGGTTACACAATCCCTCAACATTGGCTACAGCATCAACACCTTTAAACGCCGGCAACATCATGGTGAACTTGCTTTCTATTTCATGGTCTTTGATTTTTCTGCCATTATCATCGTACTCCTCAACAAACAACTTACCTGGTTCGACACGCGTGGTCTTGGCATTGGTAATCCAGTTGATATGATGATTTCGCATTTCTGATTCCAGCATACCCTTGGAATCACCTACCCCGCCTAAACCAAGGTGGCCTATATAGGGTTCAGAAGTGACATAGGTCATAGGTACCTGATCACGCATTTTACGCTTGCGCAAATCGGCATCCAGAATAAAGGCAAATTCGTACGCCGGGCCAAAACATGAAGCAAACGGCATGGTACCAATGACTACATGCCCGGGGTTTTCAAGCAGTTCCTGGTAATGCCTGTTGGTCGTTTCGGCATGATCGACTGTACAGATGGAATCAGTGTATCCATTGACGGGCCCTGAACCTTCAACTTCATCAAATGCCAGCTTTGGACCGGTGGCTATAACCAGGTAGTCATAGGAAATGACTTCACCGTCATCCATTTCCATTGAACTGTTTGCAGCATCAATTTTGACACAGCGCTTGGCAACAAAATTGATATTTTTTCTTTCCAGGTGCTTTCTGATATCAAAGGTAATATCGTCACGCTTGCGCCAGCCTACGGCAACCCAGGGGTTGGAAGGAACAAATTGAAAATAGCTTCGTTCGTTTACTACAGTTACGTCATGATTCGAGCCAAGCCTGTCTTTCAACTCATAGGCAGCCGGCATGCCTCCAGTACCGGCTCCTAGTACTACTATGTGCGCCATTGGGGTTTCCTCAAAATGCAATTGGTTTGGATCAAATGCTCCTAATGCCAACTGGAATCAGGGGCAGATGACTGGGCGGCTAGGTTTGCTGACTGATTTAATCAGGAACTCAATCAGGAAGTTATTATGTGTGCAGAATTTATTTGCGTTGCGTTACGCTACACTCCGCACCGGTTTTTATGATGACCGCTCTTTTTATTAGATGCCGCTCTTTTTTATTATATGAATGAAATTACTACAGAAAAAAACAAAAACCAATCTTTTAGTTCAATATTTTTCTTAACAGGGTGCTTTGTATCGGGGTCTTTCCGGTTAACAGGAACTCCAGCACATTCTGGTTCTGAAGCGCCCATTCCATGCTGTGACGCACACCTCTCTGGGAACAGATCAGTAAGCGGTCACGTGGATAGAGCACCTGTTTATCTGATGGCAGCAGCAATTCACCATCCTTGCCCCTGTAAAGCAAAATGACCAGGTTGAGCTGGCTTTCAGTGTCGTAGCGATTACGAGTGATATCAGCCAGTGTCACCGAAAATCCACGCTTGATAAACTCAATGACTGCATAGGCTTCCTCGGAGTCGATGCGTATCTCCCATATATCAGGAACCACATCGTCAATAACGCCGGAGATTCTGCTGGCAAGTTCACATGCCCAGGCATCATCCTGGTAGTAAGCCAGGCCAATAAAACTGTCGAGCATCGGTGTTGCCAGCAACACTCGAATTTTATTGGCAATGATATTGCCGGGGTTCATCACCATGTTGCATGGAAGAGCTTCATACAGATCTTTATTTTCACTCAGGTTTTTTCTGGCAATGGTAAAAAGCTGATCATTCATTTCCAGCGCGGTGGCAATAATGGAGAGGTTGTTGGCATCATTATCGGTTCCGGCAACCAGGCCAGTAGCATCTTCTATACCGGCCTCTTTGAGTGTAACGGCCTCTGTTCCCCTGCCTTCCACAAACCGGGCATTTTCTGGCTTACCGGTTTTTTCAGGCGTCGCTTCAATAACAACCACCTCAATATCTTCATCTTTTAACCTTTCAAAAATGGCCTTACCGAACCGGCCGTATCCACACACTATCCACTTACCCTTGGCAGGCGGGTAAACCGGCTCATGGATATTTTCATTAGCGGCGCCACTTAACCATTCAAGCAATACATACAGGCAGGGTGACTGCAATGCCGTAGCCAGCATGATGGCAAAAGTATCGTAGGGATCAATGATTTCATCGGTACCAAATGAAGCCATATTGGCTTCATAATCATGAGAGTCCGCCCTGCATATGACCTTGGTTGACGGGTTAAGCAATTTTGACGTGATGGCAATTTTTAAATTGGCCTCATTGGAATTGGTCACTGCGACAACTCCTGCACACTTGCCGTTATTCATGCCGGCTTCGATCAGGTGCACCGGGCGCCGGGCATCAGCACACAGAGCCGGTACATGTTCACGTAATGCTTCAAGTGAAAGTTCATTAATCCTGGTTTCATCAATATCAATCACAACGGCATGTTGTTTGTGATCAATTAATGCCCGAACAAGCTCTGAACCGGTTTCACCGTAGCCGCATACCAGGTAAAACCTCTCTCTTAAGGATTTGATATGACGGGCAAAACGCATTTCGGTAACCGCCTGCCTGAAGCCCTTGTTCTGAATCAGGGACAGCAGTGTGCCAATAGCATAAAACCAGACTACAACCGTGGCATAGATGCTGAATGTAACCCACATTCTCTGGGCATCACTGAACTCATTTGGTATCTCGCCAAAACCGATGGTGGTGGCCATGTAACTGACAAAATAAAACGCATGGAAAAATCCCATATGCCAGACATTACCATCGGCATCTTTACCAGGGATCAGGGTTAATCCCAAAATTGCGATGGCATAAGCAACTATCAACATCAGCAGTGGCTGACGCATTCGCCTGAAAACAATAAAGAAGACTGGGTCCATTAGAACAGTTTTGGCAAGATTGGCTGTTTAACGACGCATCATCACGGTTTCAATAACCAATAGCACCACGGAAATAACGTTGGCCATCAGGGCACCACCTGACAGAGATACAATGCTTGCCATCATTACTGGAGTCATGCCCTCACCAGTGGCATATTCAGCAATTCCCCATATCACGGATGCAGCAATAAGTTGCAATACCGCAACCAGGCTGGTTGCCAGTAACAGGGCGCCCATTTGAGTGCGATCACCAAACTTCAGTATTGTGGCTATCAGGTTTACCACAACAACAAAAAACAGTTCATACACAGGGTGGTGATCGGGGTTGTCAATCTCACCGATAAAAAAACCAAAGTTCAGGGTTGCTGCAAGAATAATAAAAAAACCAAATATGACTTTTTCCGGGTTCACGCTATTAAGCCTCTTTTTATGTATTTCCTAGTATTGTAGCCAAGCAGGTACAAAAAACTATTGACCCTGCTCAATCGAAAAGTTTGAATAACAGCTATATTCCAAAAAAAATCCGTTATGCATCTCTTTCACATACCCAGCACAATCCCCGAAACGGTCGCCGCAGTTGACCTTGGTTCAAACAGTTTTCACATGATCGTGGCCCGTTTTGAAAACAACCAGCTTAAGATCATCGACAAGCTCAAGGAAATGGTAAGGCTTGGAGCAGGACTGCAGCAGGACAAGTCACTGGATTCCGAAACTGCCGACCGTGCCATAGAATGCCTGGAAAGATTCGGGCAACGCCTGCGCACTCTACCACATGGCGCCGTGCGTGCGGTGGGCACCAACACACTGCGACAGGTACGCGATAACAGTTTCCTTGAACGCGCCGAAGCAGCACTGGGACATCCTATCGAGATTATTGCCGGTCGTGAGGAAGCCAGGCTGGTTTATCTTGGTGTTGCCAACGGCATTGATACAGGCAACAAAAAACGCCTGGTTATCGATATCGGCGGCGGCAGTACCGAACTGATCATTGGCCAGCGTTTTGATATCTATAACCGTGAAAGTCTGCACATGGGTTGTGTCAGTTACAGCAAGCAGTTTTTTAAGGACGGTGAAATTTCAAGACAGAACATGAGCCGTGCAATTCTGGCCGGGCGCCTTGATATTCGCCCGGTAAAACAAAGTTTCAATTCGGAACACTGGAAAATTGCCATCGGCAGTTCCGGTACCATCCGCGCCATTCGCACAGTCATCCAGGAAATGGGCTGGAGCACCAAGGGTATAACCCGCGAGGCCCTGAAGACCTTACGCAACCACATGATTGACTGCGGGCATGTCGACAAACTCGACCTGAAAGGACTAAGCACCGAGCGCCAACCGGTTTTTGCCGGAGGTGTTGCTGTATTAAGTGCACTGTTCAAGGCGCTGGACATCAAGCAAATGCAGGTTTCCGATGAAGCCCTGCGTGAAGGTCTGTTATATGAAATGCAGGGGCAGTTTCTGGATGAAGATGTTCGTGACGTCACAGTTAAAAGCCTGTCCGAAAAGCACAATATTGATAAGTCCCAGGCACGACGCATAAACAACACTGCCCAGCAGCTGCTGTCACAGGTTACCAAACCATGGGATCTTGAGAGCATTGAATTCAATGAACTGTTAAGCTGGTCAGCACGGCTGCATGAAATTGGATTAACCATATCGCACAGTCAGTTCCAGAAACATGGTGCCTACATTCTTGAAAACGCTGACCTGTCAGGTTTTTCACGCCAGCAACAGCGCATCCTTGCACTTCTCGTCAGGACTCATCGACGAAAAATAAGCGGTGATTTATTTGAATCGCTGGGTGAAGAAATTCGCGCATCAATCATCAGGCTAAGTATTTTATTAAGACTTGCGGTACTGTTGCACCGTGGCCGCAGCAATGACAACAAGCCCAAGTTAAAACTCACCGTAGACCAGGATAACATTCATATTCAATTTCCTGATGACTGGTTGATTGAACATCCATTAACCATCGCTGAAATGGAACAGGAAACCAAATACCTGAAAAAAATCGGCTACAGCCTGAGCTTTAACCAGACAGTCAACAAATCGGATTAGGAAAAAAGCACCCGCCGGAGCAGGCGGGCAGCAAAGAGGAAACATGAACAAATCATGTACGAAAGCAATCTTGTATTGCTTTCGTACCTGCATTATAGGGTTTGGGAATTAACCGGCTATTACGGCTTTTGCTGATTTTTATAACGCAATATTATTGTTTTCCAGAATAGTCATGCCTGATTAGCCTATAAGGAATAAATGGAAGATATCGAATATAGGGAACTGCTGAAATCAGCCGGAAGGACGCACCAGTCTTCCCAACCCCATTTCATCCAGGGCTCCCTGCATAAAATTGATCACCTGGCTGGCATCTTCCATACGCAAAGCCAGCTTGGTTAACTGACGGGCATTACTGCGACTGAAACTTCTGATCACCCATTTCACCTTGAGAAAACTGCCCGAGCTCATACTTAAGCTGTTCACGCCCAGTCCCAGCATCAATGGTGCAGCCAAAGGATTACCGGCCAGTTCGCCACAGACACTCACAGGACAGTTCATCTGGCTGGCCGTCTCAACCACCTGGTTGATGGCACGCAGCACAACCGGGTGCATGTCGTTATAGATATCAGCGACGCGCGGGTTGTTACGGTCGACGGCCAAAAGGTACTGGGTCAGGTCATTGGTACCAATGGAAAGAAAGTTCACACGGCGAACCAGGGCATCAACCTGGTAAACGGCTGAAGGCACTTCAACCATGACACCTACTTCCGGCATCTTGACCGCGAAGCCCTCTTCTTCAAGTTCGTCCAGCGCACGCTGAATCAGCAGCAGGCTTTCATCCACTTCACTGACAGTCGATACCATCGGCAATAAAATCTTAACGTTATGCAGGCCAATGTCAGCCCTGAGTATCGCCCTGATCTGCGTCAGGAAAATCTCCGGATGATCCAGCGACACCCTGATACCGCGCCAGCCAAGGAATGGGTTGGATTCAGTTATCGGGAAATAAGGCAGCGGCTTGTCGCCGCCAATGTCTAATGTTCTCAATACCACCGGGCGTGGATAAAAGGTTTTTAGCACATTGCGGTAATTGGCAATCTGGACGACCTCGGCAGGAAAACGGTCACGTACCATGAAAGGCAGTTCGGTACGGTATAAGCCGACACCGCCGGATTCATTAATGCCAAACTCACCCAGGTCAGAAACGAGACCGGTATTCAGGCATAACGGCAGTTCAATGCCATCAGTGGTCTCACTTGGCATACCCTGCAAACCAGACAGTTCATCATTCAGTGCCCGGTCTTCATCCAGTAAACGACGGTATTCCTTGAGTACTGCCGGTTCCGGAGACAAATAAACACGACCACGATAACCGTCAGCAATCACGGTAAGGTTTTCCATTCGACCGACGCGAAGTTCGCTGACCCCCATAACCGCGGGCACCCCAAACGCCCTGGCCAGAATGGCAACATGCGAGGAACTGGAACCGGTCGTAGAAACTATCGCTGCCAGTTTATCCATGGGGATTTCCGCCAGCTGCACGGCACTGACATCATCACCGACCAGTACCGTGTTATCCGGGTAATCGAGTTGCAACGGCGCATCTGTCTGCAAATGCATCAGAATACGCCGTCCCAGGTCTCTGATATCAGATGCGCGCTCCTGCAGGTAAACGTCTTCCATTTCATCAAATACCCGGGCATGCTCCTCGATACTGGAGCGCAGGGCAGCCTGTACCCAGTTACCCTGTTTAATCAAATCAATGGTCCTTGTCACCAGGGTATCGGAGTTAAGCATCATCAGGAGTGCATCAAACAGGGCACGGTCTTCCGATGGCAGGGCATCGCCGAGATTTTCTTTTAACTGTTGCAAATCAGCGATGACTTTATCGACTGCAGATTTGAACAACGCGATATCCTGTTCAGCATCCAGGCACTGGCGATCCGGTACTGCATCCAGGTCAGCAAGTTTATAGGCAACCACCACCTGGCCTATGGCAACCCCGGGTGATCCCGGCTGACCACGATGGAAGCGTTTCTGAGGTTTTGTCTTTTCCGGTTCCGGTTCATTCAGCTCGCCACTGGCCTGGGCATGAATGATGGCACCTGCCAGCTGCGCTGCCAGGGTAAACAGAAATGTCACTTCATCATCACCAAATTTTCGGGGTTGCTTGGAACGGGCAACCAGAATGCCCAGGACTTTGCGATTCTGAATGATCGGCACGCCCAGAAAACCGTGATACTGGGTTTCACCGGTTTCGGTAATAAACAGATAGCGCGGGTGTTGTGAAGCTTCGTCAACGTTAACCGGTTCTGCCCGTTCTGCCACCAGCCCAACCAGGCCCCGGTGCAGTGGCAGTTTAACCTTGCCGACAGCTTCCGGCTTAAGACCGGTGGTGGCCCTGAGAATATGGGCCTGCTGATCAACGTCAGTCAGGTAGACAGAACAAACATCGCTTTCAATAGCCGCTCTCGCACGTACCACGATGATATTCAGCGCCTCTGCCAGGTTGGGGGCGACGTTGACCTCGTTAATGATACGGCGAAGGGTATCCAGCATTTTCAGCGCCTGTTACGGTATGGATGGCGGTTTTTCGGACGATAGGTATTTTCCGGAGCCCCGTCTGGAAACAGCAGAGGCGCCAGTTCTTTCAATGCCCGGTTATAAACATTACGTTTGAAAAAAACCACTTCCTTGACCGGCTGCCAGTAATCAACCCAGCGCCAGTGATCAAATTCCGGCTTGTCAAATTTATCCAGGCAAAAGTCTGATTCACTGCAGGTAACTTTCAGCAGAAACCAGCGCTGTTTCTGACCAATACACAGTGGCGTACTGTGCTTGCGTATAAACCTTTTCGGCAAACGGTAACGTAACCACTTCTTGGTTGAACCCAGAATTTCAACATGATTTTCTTCCAGCCCAACTTCTTCCTTAAGCTCTCTGAACATGGCTTCTTCCGGCGTTTCATTATCATTTATGCCACCCTGGGGGAACTGCCAGGCATCCTGTCCTACCCGTCTTCCCCAGAATAATTCACGCCTTTCATTACATAATATGATGCCTACGTTGGCTCTAAAACCTTCTGAATCTATCACTAAACATTCAATTAATTTTTATTAGACTATTAGCGATTCTTCCATAAAATGACATTAATACCAAAATTAATCACTTCATAAGCTACAGCTAATAAAACTAAATCTGTATAGTTATCAAATTGTTCACTACCCCTGGAAAAGACATTGGCCCTGGCAATTTTTGATCTCGACAACACCCTGATCAGCGGAGATTCCGACTATTTATGGGGTGTTTACCTCGGTGAACAGGGCATCGTCGACAAAGCGTTTTATGCCCGTGAAAACGAACGTTTTTACGAGGAGTACAAGCAGGGCAAACTCGATATTTTTGAGTTCCTGGAGTTTTCCCTGAAAGTGCTTGCGGATCACACCCTGCCGGCATTGCTGAGCTGGCGACAGGAATTTATTGAAAGCAAAATCCGTCCGATTATTCCCCAGGCCTCCATCGACCTGATCGAAAAACATCGCCAACAGGGTGATACCCTGATGATTATCACTGCCACCAATGCCTTCGTCACGCAACCAATAGCCGAGCTGCTTGGTATTGAGATTCTGCTGGCAACCGACCCGGAAATAGTCAACAACCAGTACACCGGTAAAGTCGAAGGTGAACCCACTTTTCAGCACGGCAAGGTCAACCGGCTGAATAAATGGCTAAATGAAAATAACGAAAACCTTGAAAACAGTTATTTCTACAGTGATTCAAGGAACGATATTCCGCTGCTGGAACTGGTAGATCATGCTATCGCTGTCGACCCCGATGACGCGCTGCGTCAGCATGCACAAAACAGGCAATGGCCAATAATCAGCCTGCGAGGGGATTCTGCAGAGTGAGCTGTAGCCTAAGCCTGAAAAACCTCTATTTTTCCTACGACAGGCAACCGCTTTTTGACGGGCTGAACCTGTCTATTGAAGGTACCGGCATCATCGGCCTTCTCGGGCTTAACGGCCAGGGTAAATCAACGTTACTGAAAATATTGTCAGGCGTATTGCCAGCATCTATCGAAACCACCTGTTCCACAACAGACCGCCACCTGATCGGTTACCTGCCGGAACGTCCACAGTTTTACCCGGAATTAACTGTCTATGAAAATATCTGCTTCAGTGCAGAAATTAACGGTGTAAAACAACCTGAATTACACAACAGGGTTTCAGATACGATCAGGAAAACCCAGCTTGCCGGTCATAGCCGGCAACTGGCAGGCACGCTTTCCAAGGGTTACCAGCAGCGCCTGGGGCTGGCGATGGCAACAGTACATGAACCACGCTTTCTGATTCTTGACGAACCCACTGATGGTCTTGATCCGCGCCAGGTTGAGGAAACCCAGGCATTCATCCGGGACTATGCCAGTAACGCCTGCGTGGTGATTTCCAGTCATCGCATCGATGAAATCAGCCGCCTGTGCATGCGTATGCTGATTTTGCACCAGGGCAGTCTTGTTGACGACAGCCTGATTGAAAATGATGAACAGCGTCAGAACCTGACTGCAAAATTTCACCAGCTTACCGGCCAGCCACAAT
>CALAZS010000229.1 GCA_937926265.1 uncultured Gammaproteobacteria bacterium | reverse complement strand
ATGATCCAGCGTCACAAGCTGACAGAAGATGATTACCGGGGTGAGCGTTTTGCTGACTGGCCTTCAGACCTCAAAGGTAACAATGACCTGCTTTGTCTGACCCAGCCGCACATCATCCAGGGTATTCATGAGGAATATCTCGAGGCCGGTGCCGACATTATTGAGACCAATTCTTTCAACGGCACACGGGTGTCCATGTCGGACTACGGCATGGAAGAACTGGTGCCCGAGCTTAACCGTGCAGCTGCCCAGTTGGCACGTCAGGCGGCAGACAAGTTTTCAACTGAAGATAAGCCCCGGTTTGTTGCCGGTGTGTTGGGCCCTACCAGTCGAACCCTCTCCATATCACCTGATGTTAATGACCCCGGCTTTCGGAATATCACCTTTAACGAACTCGTAGAACAATACAGCGAAGCGACGCGAGCCTTAATCGAAGGCGGTATCGATATTGTTCTGATCGAAACCATATTCGATACCCTTAATGCCAAGGCGGCAGTGTTTGCTGTTAAACAGGTTTTCAAACAAGACCAGGTTGAACTGCCCGTCATGATTTCAGGGACAATTACCGATGCATCAGGCAGAACACTTTCCGGCCAGACAACCGAGGCCTTTTACAACTCCCTGAGTCATGCCAACCCTATTTCAATCGGCCTTAACTGTGCGCTGGGTCCTGATTTGCTGCGCCAGTATGTTGAAGAAATGTCACGTATAGCAGACTGTCATGTAAACGCCCATCCAAATGCCGGCTTGCCAAACGAGTTTGGTGAATATGACCTTGATGCAGAACACATGAGTGAATACATCAGTGAATGGGCAGACAGCGGCTTCTTGAATATTGTCGGTGGTTGTTGCGGTACTACGCCCGTGCACATCAAGAGAATTGCAGAGGCTCTGGATGGAAAAGCACCACGAAAAAAACCAGAAATCGACAGGGCCTGTCGCCTTTCCGGGCTGGAGCCATTAAACATCGATCAAGACAGCCTGTTCGTGAATGTGGGTGAACGCGCCAATGTGACCGGGTCTGCTAAGTTTAAACGTCTTATTCTCAATGAGGAGTACGAAGAGGCGCTGGATATCTGCCGTACCCAGGTTGAAAACGGTGCCCAGATTGTTGATGTCAACATGGATGAGGGCATGCTGGATGGCAAGGCTGCAATGGTGCGGTTTCTTAACCTGATTGCATCCGAGCCCGACATTTCCAAGGTGCCATTGATGATTGACTCTTCAAAGTGGGAGATTATCGAGGCAGGTCTGCAGTGTTCACAGGGCAAGCCGATAGTGAATTCCATTTCCATGAAAGAGGGTGAACAGGCTTTTCGTGAACAGGCATCTCTTTGCCTGCAATATGGTGCAGCCATTATCGTCATGGCTTTTGATGAGCAAGGGCAGGCTGATACCCGGGACCGCAAGGTGGAAATCTGTACCCGTGCCTATCGCATTTTAGTTGATGAAATCGGCTTCCCTCCAGAAGACATTATTTTCGATCCGAATATTTTTGCTGTTGCCACCGGCATTGAAGAGCACAACAACTACGGTGTCGATTTTATCGAGGCCACGCGCACGATCAAACAAACCCTGCCATATGCAAAAGTATCCGGTGGTGTCTCCAACGTTTCTTTTTCATTTCGCGGCAACAACCCGGTACGTGAAGCCATTCATGCCGTGTTTTTGTATCATGCGATTCATGCCGGCATGGACATGGGTATTGTGAATGCGGCCCAGCTTGCCGTATATGATGATCTGCCGGAAGAGCTGCGTAATACCGTTGAAGATGTGGTGTTAAACAAAGATCCTGAAGCCGGAGAAAGACTTGTTAACCTGGCGCCTGAATATGCCGGTGATGGTTCTGCGGCCAGTAAGGAAGAAGATCTTGCCTGGCGCGAATGGCCGGTTAACAAAAGACTTCAGCATGCACTGGTCAAAGGTATCACTGAATATATTGATGAGGATACTGAGGAAGCCAGACACCAGTTTGCCGCTACGCTTGAAGTGATTGAAGGACCATTGATGGATGGTATGAACGTTGTCGGAGACCTGTTTGGCGAAGGCAAAATGTTTTTACCTCAGGTGGTCAAGTCAGCCAGGGTGATGAAAAAGGCAGTCGCTTACCTCGATCCATTCCTGCAGGCTGAAAAAGCTGATTGCGCGATTGAGGCACAGGGCAAAATTCTCATGGCTACCGTTAAGGGTGATGTTCACGATATAGGCAAGAACATTGTCGGTGTGGTGCTGCAGTGTAATAACTACGAGGTAATTGATCTTGGCGTTATGGTGCCGGCTGAAACAATCCTGCAAAAAGCCAGGGAGGAAAATGTCGATATCATCGGTTTATCAGGCTTGATAACGCCATCGCTTGATGAAATGGTACATGTCGCCAAGGAAATGAAACGACTCGATTTTGATATTCCATTGCTGATTGGTGGTGCTACCACCTCGCAGGCGCATACCGCGGTAAAGATTGAGCCTGAATATGAACATGGTGTGATCTATGTAGCCGATGCTTCCCGTGCGGTCGGCGTTGCGACAAGCCTGTTGTCGGAAGAACAGAAGCCCGGCTTTTTAGATAAAACCAGGCAGGATTATGAAAAAGTCCGGGTTCAAAGAGCAGCTAAAAATGAAACCCGCAATCTTGTTTCCATTGCTGATGCCCAGGCTAACCCGACACCAGTCGACTGGGAAAACCATATACCGGTTGAGCCGGCTCAAATGGGTATAACGGTTCTCGATGATATTGATTTAAGTGGTGTTGCTGAATATATCGACTGGACATTTTTCTTTCATGCATGGCAGCTTAAAGGCCGTTTTCCAAAGATTCTGGATGATCCTGAAAAGGGTGAAGAAGCGCGCAAGTTATACGATGATGCACAGGAAATGCTGCAGAAAATCATTGATGAAAACTGGCTGCAGGCAAAAGCGGTTGTCGGCCTCTTTCCTGCCAATGCCGTCGGCGATGATATTGAAGTCTATGATCCTGACGATAGTGAGCAGTTGCTGACAGTCTTTCATAACCTGCGTAAACAATCCAAACAGCCTCAGGGTAAATACAACGAATGCCTGTCAGATTTCGTATTGCCTAAATCCAGCGGAAAAACCGATTACATCGGTGGTTTTGCCGCCACTGCTGGTATTGGCATTGACGACAAGATCGCCGAATTTGAAAAGGATCATGATGATTACAGCTCGCTGATGCTCAAAGCCCTGGCCGACCGTTTGGCAGAAGCACTGACAGAATGGCTGCATGAAAGGGTACGCAAGCAGTTGTGGGCTTATGCTTCACATGAAAACTACAACAATGAAGACCTGATACACGAAAAGTACCAGGGGATTCGTCCGGCCATGGGTTACCCTGCTTCGCCTGATCATACTGAAAAAGATATTCTCTGGTCTTTACTGGATGCCGAAGCCAATACGGGTATCTGGCTGACCGAGTCAAAAGCAATGGTGCCGACTGCAGCGGTAAGTGGCTTGTATTTTTCTCATCCGGCCGCACGTTACTTTGCAGTGGGCAAAATCAACAGGGACCAGGTTGAAGATTATGCGAACCGAAAAGGACTTTCGATTGTCGAAGTTGAGAAATGGTTGGCTCCAAATCTGGCTTATAAATGACAGAAAAAAGACTGTCGTAGATAAATTTCTGAAGACGCGTAAACCCATCCATGGGGCTTGGCAGCAGCATCCCTGCTGCTGACACTTCAGAAATTCACTATCGGCAGCCTTTTCACTTGTTGTTTTTATAAGGTCCAGAATTAATTTGAGCCTCCCAGTATTTAGAAAGGAAGTGAGAGTTGAGTTTTAGAAGCTTCTGAGGCCATGGATGGCCGAAGTAGAGCGGTACAGGGAAGTACTCGAGCGTCTTCTAAAACTCAACTCTTGCTTCCTTGATGATGAATGTTTTGGAGAAAAAAATGCGAATCCTATTGTTTCTAGGTACTAACCTGGCAGTCATCATGCTGCTGAGTATTGTCTTCAGCCTGT
>CALAZS010000228.1 GCA_937926265.1 uncultured Gammaproteobacteria bacterium | reverse complement strand
CCAGTTGTGTCAACAGGTCAGTGACTTTCTGTCTGACATAAAATAGCATTTCTTCACGTACAACTCGGGCTTTTTCGGGATGCTCGGTTTCAATCTGGATCAGTTTGCTTTCAAGTTCAGCATCTATTTGCTTGCCCAACAGCACATACTGTTCCATACGGCCCATGGTTTCCCATAGATTGGCCTTTTCTATATCAACGGCTGCATTATCTTTTCGTAGTTCATCCTGTCCGTTATATAGCGCCTGCAAAATCGCATTAATTTGAGTTTGTGCACTTTGGTATTGCCTGAAATAACTGGTTAGTTTATTGCCGAATGGAATAAAGCCGAGTATTTTTCGAGGGCTTAAAAGGTCTCCCTGCCTGGACGGGTCCAAGTCTTCAATCGTCTGACGAAGATCAACCAGGGCACTTCCAACCGAAGATTTTTCACTAAAAAGACCATTCTCACCCATGCTGTTAACAGGGCGTTCCAGAAACCTGTTGGACATACTGGCTGCTTCCCTGATTTCCTTATTTCCGAGACTATGAATTGACTCGACCTGGGCCTTGAATTCGTCACTTTGGACATCATGGGCTACAACCAGCTCAATAAATTCCTTTACCCGTTCATCCAATGCAGCCTTCTGCTCATCAGATACAGGGACCATCGACATGGCCTGTTCGTTAGAAACCTCTTTGACCGGCTCAGGCGGAGTTAATACCGGAGGTGGCTCAAGTGTTTGTGTTTCAGTCATTGCGTATTCTCCTAATTAATGTGCGCCGCCATAATGATCGCGCTCTATTATCTGTATCATTGACTCTATAACTTCATAACTGGGTGGTTCGATTACGTTTACCAGGTTATTAGGTACATTCAATTTATGCGTCGATACAAAGTCATCAAATGCCCTGGCATCACTGTTACGTAACCCATGCGAGACCATCAAAGCCTGCAATGTTGGATCATTCATCAATGCCTCTCCAAGCTTGACTCCACCTTCTGACAATGCAACCAGTACATGCTTGGTGAAAATGGTCGGTTCAGGGTAAAGCACTTGCATACCCTCCCTTAATTGGTTTTCAGCTGCGGCATACAGGTATTGGGCCTCATAAGCCATGACCATGGGAGCCTTACCTATCCCCATGACCAGGTAGTCATTAAATGGAACGGCAGAGCTGTGCTCAGTATATCCTTGGCGGATAAACAGGCTCGCCAGCCTACCAATTAATTGTTCGACCTGCTGCTGGTTTTCAACAACCATTTCGTTATTGAATAGATAGGAAGCCAAAGCCAGGTACATTGCCGCAGAATTGGAGCGGCGGATATCAGTGGAATTAATCAGAACGGATTTTCTTGCGGGATAAGATTGACTCGCCTCAAACTCTGCCCAGCGTTTACCTGCTTCAATCTCTGCCAGCAATCGCTTCATATTCATGATGTAATAGGCATTCTCACGCTTTTCGACAATCTGATTGGCAATCAGGATATCCGCAATAATATCCCAGGAAGCGATAACCATCGGTGTAAAGGCAACCTGGAAACTTTTCTTGGTTTTAAATTCACGTTGTATTTTTTCTGCTGCAGGAATCCCGGCAGGAAAAGCAAAATCCCATTGCTCGAGATCATGTCGGGTAGCAATTTCGCGCGAACCGGATTTTTTTACTTCGACCTCAAGACTGGCATTCGCAAGCGCCTCAATAACTTTTGGATCATTAAAGAAAGCCAGTTTTTCTGAACCTATCAGGCCTTTGACCTGCACTTTTTCAAGCTTACCCAGTTGTTCTCCCATGGACATCCAGATAGCTGCCCCGACGCCAACAACCAGCAGACCGGTTAGCACTGGTCCCAAAATTTTCCTCATTCAAAGTCTCCAAAACGATTATTATTTTTCTACTAAATAATGAGCATTTAATACGAATATTATGACAAGTAAGTGAACAATTAGTTAATTTGCACTGCGGCTTATTGTACTTTAAATAATATTTCCTAATTATGGCACTGGCCTGGTAACTAAAAGGAATGAAGAAAAAAACTAATAAAGTTCAATAACGTAATGTAACTGAAATAAATAAATTTTAGAATGTATTAGAATTTAAAAATACATTTCATAATGTTACAAATCCAAACAGCAATAGACTCGCATATAGCTTTTAAAAAGTCATTCGACTCCAGCATAAATGCGCAAAACGTTTTTGATCTTTCAATTTTTGAGAAATTGAATGACGAACTTCTTGCTTTTGGTGGCTGGATCGAATCGACAGAAGCTGAAATTGGCGATTTAAATCAGTTAAAAATGCTTCATAAACATTTCCATTATTTTGCAGCCAAGTACACGGAATACCTGGTAAGTGAAAGATATGTTGAAGCTGAAATGCTGCAATTAGCACTAGACAGTGCTTCTGATAAAGTTTTACGTTCGTTGGTGAATCTAAAAGCTAAAATTGAGGGAAAAACAACCTTTAGCCAAATCAATGGCTAAAAAATGTTTATATCTTCGCTAAAAATCTGCGGTTATTTATTGCGATTCTTAAGCAGATGTGAATTTTTGAGTTACTGACTAAAATGTCTCTAGGTCAATATCTTCTAAGTCTTCATCTTCATAGAAATCATCGTCATCTGACTCTAATTCATCCTCATAAATCAGAAAACCATCATAGCTATCACTATAGGACCATGGGTCAAATGGGGTTTTAATCATGGTTTTGCCTCCATACACCAATAGTTAATCCCATATGTTAATGTAGTTTATGAATATTGCATTTATGTAACAGCTGGTTTTTTAGGTAGGTTTTTCTGGTAATTCAGAGAAGTGTTCTGTTTAAACTTGCCAAGTTAATGAAGCGGAAATTTATTCTTTTAAAGCTTGTGTAAATGTCAGGATTAACATGTCTAAACTTGTTGAAGCTTTATCCAGATATCCATCAATTTGATATTTTTCTCGGATGTCATCCTCGGTGAAATGACCTGGTTGTCCTGTTCTGATAATCAGTTTAATTGAACTGTTTTTAAGCTCATTGCGTATTTTTTCAACCAGAATTAAACCGGCATCATCGGTTTCCATTACAATATCAATGAGGGCAAGTTGAATCTCGGGGGTGTCTTTGATTAAGTCGAATCCAGCGGTTCCGCTTGTAGCATTGAAAAACTTTAATGTATGACCATGAATTTCGATGTCTTCAAGGGCAAAAAGTGTAGATTCAATAACATCCAAATTATCATCTATGAGGGCGACATTGATATTGGGTAAATCCTCAGTGGTCGAAATTTCAATGGAGTCTTCAAATTCTATAAGGTCACTATCTGACATGCCGGTCCAATAAAATTTAAATATAAAAAAACCCAATCGCCAGATTGGGTTTAAAAATAAATATTAAAATGTGTACCAATAGTACAACTTTAATTTGACAAAATTGAGACTGTCAGTGTGTAGAGAGGCTTTTGTGTAATCTCTCATAACCTGATGCACTCAACCATTGGTCGCACCAGTTATCCATCTCAGACGGTGAATAAGGGAGAGATTTAATTGCATCTTCGACAGCTATTTGTCCTTTAACCAAGATTAAGTCGCCAAATAAGGTAAGAAAGTCTTCCACTTTCTTGATATGTTTTACAGTCCAATTCATATGCTGATTCAGATTTCCTAAATGGTCTTAAAATTTTAATAAAATTGAAGTGTAAAATCTAGAGATAGCACTCGTATAACGAATTGCTATCAGAAAATAGACGATTACTCTGCCAGCAACCGCTGTTCTTTAGTTCCGGCCCGATAGCCGAAAATCTCAATCTGTAGGCTTATAGCCTGTTTATCGAAGAAAATAAAAAAAATGATATTTATCAAAATCATTGAAAGCAGATAGTTGTGGGAATTTATCTCATATTTAGAGAAGTGGAAGTTTGGTTGATTTTGAAAAGAGAAGAATCAAAACCTTGGAGTAGCTTGATATTGCTGTAACTCTAATTTACATCTAGCCTTATAGATATACC
>CALAZS010000227.1 GCA_937926265.1 uncultured Gammaproteobacteria bacterium | reverse complement strand
TTTTACAAGAGCATTCGCAACGCTTTAAAACAGAGTTCGATCGATATTGTTGAAGACGCTTCTGCCAATAACATCATTGCCATTAAAAATTACAACCGTGACAGAAAAGTACTTTCTGTTGGTTCAGACGGTAAAGTTTCTGAATACGAATTAATCAGTACGGCCAGTTACCAGGTGATTGATAACACGGGCCAGGCGCTTTACCCGGCAGAAACATTCTCAGTCAGTCGTTATTACACGGTTTCAAGTAATGCAACACTCAGTGATGACCTGGAAGAGGCTGATATTTACGAGCGCATGGAACAATCGCTGGTCAACCAGATATTCCGTCACATTACCGCCAACGTAAAATAACGTTTCAGCGTGCGACTTGGTTTTCACGAACTTGCCGGGCACCTGAAAAAAGGCCTGTCACCGATTTATCTCGTTAGCGGGGATGAGCCATTACAACAACTTGAAGCTGCCGATCTGATTCGAACCACGGCACGTAATGCCGGCTATGCCGATCGAAAAATTCTTGATGTATCAAGTAACTTCGACTGGCATGAGCTCGCTGCTGAAGCCAACAGCATGTCTTTGTTTGCCGAGTTGCGCATTATTGATCTTCGTATTCCGAATGGTAAACCCGGCACAGAAGGCAGCAAAGCACTGAGCGGCTACTGCGAAAACCCGCCCCAGGATACGTTACTGCTGATCACCATGCCCAAACTCGACCAGCAACAAACGCGCAGCAAATGGTACAAAAGCATTGACAGTAAAGGCATGGTTGTCCAGGTGTGGCCGGTTAACGAACAACGCCTACCCCCGTGGATTGAACAACGTATGCGTCAGAAAGGACTTACACCTGAACCCGGTGTCATAAACATGCTAGCTGACCGTGTTGAAGGTAACCTGCTGGCGGCATCACAGGAAATTGAAAAGCTGTTACTGCTTTACGGCCCCGGCATTATCACGGCCGAGCAAATGACAGCCAGCGTTGCTGACAGCGCCCGGTTTGATGTCTTTGGTTTAATCGATGCAGCCCTGATGGGCAAAACTGACCGCTGCCTTAGAATTCTTGATGGACTCAAACATGAAGGCACGCCCACCGCTGTTGTCTTGTGGGCCCTGGCCAGGGAAATTCGGCAAATGGCACAGATTGCTTTTGAAGCCAGTGACGGCATGCCTTTAAGCAAGGTGTTTGCCGATCACCGAATCTGGGAAAAGCGTAAACCGTTGATCAGCAAAGCCCTGAAAAAACTGTCTCCCGGGCAATGGCAGCAGCTTTTGAAAACCTGCCATGAAGCAGACATGGCTGTTAAGGGGCAACGCAAAACCGACCCGTGGATGCTGTTTGAAGATATTGCACTCGGTATCTCAGGTAAAAACCTATCCATTTCTTCACTCCAATCTTTATCCCAGGCTGCAGCCCAAACTGCAGAGGGTTGATTTTCCATCTGTCTTTTTTCAAGTGTCAACAGCATGGATGCTGTTGCCAAGCCCCATGGATGGGTTAATGCGTCTTGAAAAAAGATCAGGGGAAACTCAGCCCTAAGAGTAAATCCTGTTAGACCACGAAGATCGATTCTTATAAAATCGCATTCTTTGGCTGATTAACCAAGCAATATGATGAGCGAGATAACAGACATTCAAGCCTACATGACCGAACTCGGTCAGAAAGCCCGCAAAGCCGCACGAGTTCTGGCAGCCGCCAGCACCGGGGACAAAAATGCGGCCCTGCAATCCATCGCTGATGAACTGGATAAAAGCCGCAATATCCTGGTTGAGGAAAACCGGCGTGACATGCAGGCTGGCCAGGAAAAAGGTCTGGATGCCGCCCTGCTTGACCGTCTGGAACTAACCGAACCGCGCATCGACAGCATGATTGAGGGCCTGCGCCAGATCGCATCATTAAATGATCCAATTGGCGAAATCTTTGACATGAATTACCGTCCAAGTGGTATCCAGGTTGGCCGTATGCGTGTACCACTTGGTGTTGTCGGCATCATTTACGAATCACGCCCTAATGTAACAGCTGATGCCGCGGCGCTTTGCCTGAAGTCCGGTAATGCATGCGTACTCAGAGGAGGTTCTGAAGCCTTTTATTCCAACCAGGCAATAGCGGTCTGCATTGCCAAAGGGCTGGAAGCCAATGGATTACCTGCCGATGCCGTTCAGGTACTGCAAACTACCGACCGCCAGGCCGTCAGTTACATGATTACCATGCCTGAGTCGATTGATGTGATTATCCCCCGTGGCGGTAAAGGCCTGATTGAGCGCATCAGTAACGAGGCCCGCGTACCAGTGATTAAACATCTCGACGGTATCTGTCATGTTTACATTGATGACGAAGCCGATCATGAAAAGGCCTTTAATATCGCCATAAATGCTAAAACCCAGCGTTATGGTACCTGCAACACCATGGAAACACTGCTGGTTGCCGATTCAGTTGCTGCCGAGGTATTACCCCGCATTGCTGCAGCCCTGCGTGAAAAAGATGTTGAACTCAGGGGCTGTGCAAAAACCTGTGCTTTGCTTGGCAATGACTGCATCGCCGCAACCGAAGAAGACTGGGACACTGAATACCTTGCACCTGTTCTTTCGATTCGTATTGTCGACTCAATGACGCAGGCGATTGATCACATCACAGCGCATAGCTCTCAACACACTGAAAGCATTGTTACAGAGAATTACACCAGGGCCAGAAGCTTTCTGCGTGATGTCGATTCAAGTTCAGTGATGGTGAATGCCTCTACCCGTTTTGCCGATGGTTTTGAATATGGACTCGGCGCAGAAATTGGTATCTCCACTGACAAGTTTCATGCCCGTGGCCCGGTTGGGCTTGAAGGCCTGACCTCGGTAAAATTCATTGTGCTTGGAGATGGCCACGTACGCCAATAAAAATAAATTGCTTCAAATTGATTCTAAATTGGCATGATAGGCATCTTTGGCGGCACATTTGATCCGGTTCATAATGGCCATATTGAAACCGTCGAACATGTGCTGACTGCATTGGACCTTGAACAGGTAAGGCTGGTACCACTTCGACAGGCCGTCCACCGTGAACAGCCGATAGCTACTGCACAGCAACGGCTGGATTTATTGAAAGCCGCAACCGAAAGCCATAATAAGCTGCACAATAAGCTCGTAGTTGATGATTGCGAAATCAACCGCCCCGGCGGTTCCTACACCGTCGATACGCTGGAAGCCATGGTACAGAGTTTTCCCGAAAAAAAGCTCTGCCTGATCATCGGTAGCGACGCCTTTAACGGCTTCGAATCCTGGAAAGCGCCCGATAAAATCCTTTCGCTGTCACATCTTGCAGTGATGCAGCGACCTGATGCCAGGGTTATTGAAAGCAAAAATAAATTCATCGCGAATTTACTTAAAGCCAGGCAGGTTGTCAGTTACGAAGAACTGCAGCAATACAGCAGTGGTAAAATCCTTTTTGTCAAAGTCCCGCAAATCAATATCTCGTCAACCATGATCAGGGATAAACTGGCCAGGAATGAAAATATCAATATGCTTGTACCGGCTGAGGTAAATCAATTAATCCAACACTGGCAGCTCTACCAGGGCAAAACCCGGGATGCCTAATTTGCTAAGCCGCCAGAACCTGTGTAGTGTAGAAACTGTTATTAAATACGGATGACTGAATGCAAGTTGAAGAATTAAAAGACATTGTCATTAACTCCCTTGAGGACATGAAAGCCCAGGATATAAAAGTTCTCGATGTACGGGGTAAAACCAGTATTACAGACCTTATGATCTTTGCCTCCGGCACCTCCGACCGGCATGTAAAATCCATTGCAGAAACCGTTGCTTTCCAGGCCAAGCAGGCTGGTCAAGCGCCTTTGGGCACCGAAGGTGCTCTCGAAGGCGAATGGGCCCTGGTCGACCTGAACGGTGTTGTTGTGCACGTCATGCAACCCAAGGTCAGGGATTACTACCAGTTGGAACGCCTCTGGAGCACCACCGAAAGCACTGAAACGG
>CALAZS010000226.1 GCA_937926265.1 uncultured Gammaproteobacteria bacterium | reverse complement strand
TCCAGTTTCCTTAATGTCTTTCTGAATGTTGTTCTAATTTTGTTTCTGGTCTTATTTTCGGTCTTTATGGTTAAGCATGTTCATGCTTCACCACCCGGCCTAATTACTTCTGGTGCGAAAGCTGAACAGGAAAACGCTATTCAGGAAAAGCAGGTTATTGAGTCGGTTGAAAAAGGTTCCACGGCAGAATTACCGGAAACCGGTGCTGGTATGAAGCCAGGCGATGAATCATCTGATTGCGAATAACTTGAAACAGTAGATTCCTAAAGAGTATCTAGCAAATTCCTAGCAGATTCTGGGTAAGGGGTCGTCTTCGAGCTCTTCAAGTAAACGCTCACCGCCCAGTTCGGTTTCCAGAATCACATGCTGGTGAGCATGCTCCCTGGGTTCAACCTGGCCAATGATGGCAGCATCCTGACCATCAGGCAGTGACTGCCATGCTTTTAGAATCTTATCGGCTGATTCAGCTTCGGCAACCGCGACCACGCGACCCTCACAGGCCAGGTAATACGGATCGTAGCCGAGCATTTCACAGACTGAACGTACAGGGTCCTTGACTGGAATTTTATGTTCATAGAGGCGTACAGCGAATTGGCTGCCCATGGCTATTTCGTGGGCAACCGTTGCCAGGCCGCCACGCGTCGGGTCTCTCATGAAGCGCAGGCCTTGCTGGGATATTACGGCCCTGGTTAGGGGTAATACACAGGCGCTGTCTGATTCAAGTGAACCGCTAAGGCCAAACTCCTCGCGTGCCAGCATGACGCAGGTACCATGGTCGCCGACGCTGCCGCTGACAATGAGTTTGTCTCCCGGTTGGACCTGGTCAATACCCAGCTTTCGCTGAGTTTGCCTGATACCGATACCGGTGGTGGTGAAATAAACCCCTCCGCCATGGTTATGAGGTACGACCTTCGTGTCACCGGTGACTATCTCAACGCCGGCTTCCTGTGCAGCATCAGCCAGACTTTTTACAAGCCGGTCGAGTACTTCAAACTCCAGCCCCTCTTCGATAATGGCACTCAGACTTAAATATTTTGGTATGGCCCCACTGACTGCAAGGTCATTGACTGTGCCATGAACCGCAAGTGAACCAATGTTGCCACCGGGAAATTCCAGTGGTTGCACAGTAAAACCGTCAACAGAATAAAGTATCTCGCCATTCAGGTCTGTCAGCAGTGTGGCATCACCAAGAATATCCAGCCGGCCTTTATCCAGGTGTCTGGCAAAAACATCTTCAATCAGTTGGCGCATAAAACGGCCACCATTGCCATGGGCAAGGGTGATGTATTTATCCTGAGAATTGCTTTCTTGGTTGTTCATATCAAAATCAGATGAGTAATTGGCCAGGTAGTTGGTCAGGTTATCGGCTGGTTAATTGGCCAGTAAATTTACCGAATAATATAACGGGTAATCTATCAAACTGTCGGGCTTTAAGCATCAACACGGTTTTTTTCTAAATATTTCCTGCAGGCTACCGATAAAAATCTATAGTTGGAAAATGAAACCCCTTTTGCACCATGACTATATAAAACATTAGAAACCGATAAACTGATGAATACCAATCTTGATGTGCCCCTTTTCAGTGATGCTGAGCAGGATGACGATACCATACCCAATACGGAAGACCAGCAAAGTAATAGCTGGAAAGTCCTGATTGTTGATGATGAGCCAAGTGTTCACGAGGTGACATTGCTGGCACTGAAACGTTTTGAGTTTCAGGGGCATGGTCTGTTTTTTCTGCATGCTTATTCGGCCGAAGAAGCCCGTAAACTTTTGCAGGAGCATGACAATATCACTGTGGCCTTAATCGACGTGGTAATGGAATCAGATGATGCTGGCTTAAAGCTGGTTGAATATATACGTGACGATCTGAAAAACCAGATGGTCAGGCTGATATTGCGAACGGGGCAGCCGGGTGTCGCGCCAGAATCGAGTGTCATTCAGAACTATGATATTAACGACTACAAGGAAAAGGCAGAATTAACCAGGCAGAAGCTGACTTCTACCATGTATACAGCGCTGCGTTCCTATCGTGACCTGTTGGCTCTTGAACAAAACAGGAAAGGACTGGAGCAGGTTGTTTCTTCAACGTCAACCATCTACAGCATTCACGACATGAAGAATTTTGTAGATGGACTGCTCAAGCAGGTTATGTCAGTTGTCGGAACCGTGGGTGATACGGTTTGCGCCAGGTCCTCCGGATTCTTAATAGGCTGTTGTGGTAAAGATGATGACCAGTCAGACATTGTTTTATCAGGAACCGGTATCTATGACGGATGCGAAAATAAACATTTGAATGAAGTTGTGGATGAATCCATACAGAGCCGTATCAAGGAATCGGTACAAAACAAAAAAAATATTCATTTTGACCGGGGCAGTGTTTTTTATTTTCATAACAATCTGGATGGCCACGGTATTATTTACCTTGATGCGCCAAGCCTGTCGAATGACAGTCACCGCCAGTTAATTGAACTGTTTTGCAGCAATATTGCTGTTGCTTATGAGAATGTCAGTCTTAACCAGGAAATTGAAGATACCCAGAATGAAATCATTTACACCCTGGGTACGATTGCTGAGTTCAGAAGCAAGGAAACCAGTGATCATGTTCGGCGCGTAGCTGAGTATGCGGAACTGATTGCAACTAAACTTGGGTTGCCTGAAAAAGAAATTGAACTGCTCAAGCTGGCTACACCACTTCATGATATAGGCAAGCTGGCCATACCGGATTCAATACTCCACAAGCCGGGCAAGCTGACCGACGGTGAGTTTGATGTCATGAAACAGCATACCACCCATGGTTATGAGATGCTGCGTCATTCCAAACGAGACTTGTTAAAATATGCTGCTGTAATCGCTTTATCTCACCAGGAAAAATGGGATGGCACAGGTTATCCCAATGGCGAAGCCGGTGATGATATACACCTGTATGGAAGAATTGTTGCGGTTGCCGACGTGTTTGACGCGCTTGGTAGTAAGCGCTGTTACAAGGATGGCTGGGAACTGGGCGAAATTGTTGAATATATGCAACTGCAACGTGGACAGCATTTTGACCCGTCTCTGATAGATATCCTGGCGGATAATCTTGATGAATTCATCGCTATAAGAAACCGCTACCTTTAATGCCAATTCTCAGTTTACAGGCTTTGTTTTCTGTTACGAACGATGACATCTGAATTCGATTTCGATTGTGAAAACCTCAAATATGCTCTTGACCAGGCAGCGATTGTGTCAGTGGCAAACCTGATGGGTAAGATCATCTATGCCAATGATATGTTTATCCGTGTTTCAGGTTATAGCCGGGAAGAGATTATCAACCAGAACCATCGGGTGATTAAATCTGATGTCCATAGTAAAGAATATTTTAAGGGGTTATGGAAAACCATTTCCAGCGGGCAGGTCTGGAAAGGCGAAATCTGTAACCGCACAAAGCATGGTGAGTATTACTGGGTGGATTCAACCATCATTCCCTTTTTAAATGAAAAGGGCAGGCCTTATCAGTACATGGCTATAAGGTACCTGATTACTGAGAAAAAGCAGGTTATGTCGGAGCTTGCGGTACTTAATGCCAACCAGGAGAAAATCATTAAGCGGCGCACGGAAGAGCTTAAAAAGTCAAATGAATTGCTGCTGCAGAGAGAAAAAATGGCTTCACTGGGAGGGCTGGTCGCAGGAGTCGCGCATGAAATTAATACACCAATTGGTGTTGGCGTTACCGCAGCCTCTCATCTTCAGGAGGAAGTAAAATCATTCGCAAAAAAAGCCAGTGAAAGCCAGTTAACCCGAAGGGACCTTTCAAACTTTATTGAAGATGCCGAGGAAAGCACCAGGATAATTTTAAGTAACCTGGAACGGGCTGCAATCCAGATTCGCAGTTTTAAACAGGTCGCGACTGACCAGTCGGTGGAAGCAAAACGCGAATTTTTTGTAAAGGAATACCTCAGTGAAATTATATTGAGTCTCAGGCCACAATTGAAAAAGACCAAAATCACCGTCGATATAGACTGCGATGAAGCCGCAAGAGTCAACAGTTATGCAGGTGCTTTTTCACAAATCGTGTCTAACCTTGTAACAAACAGTCTCAGGTATGCGTTTGATGAAAACGAAGAAGGAAACATAACCTTGAGTTATAAAGTACAAGGTTCAACCGGGTTTCTCGAATATATTGATACCGGAAAAGGCATGGAGCCTGAAGTGTTAAAGAATATTTACGAACCGTTTTTTACTACCGGTCGGGATAAGGGTGGCACCGGTTTGGGTATGCACATTATTTATAATGTTGTGACCCAGAAACTCCAGGGGAAAATATCCTGTCAAAGCAGTCCGGGCTATGGGATTCACGTTGTGATTGGATTTCCATTATAAGCCAGCCAACTGGTAACTTTTAACTCTTAACTTCTAACCTGTAACTGGTAATTGGCAACCGGCAAACTCAATGATCTGTCCATAACTGAGACCACCGTCATTTACAGGTATTTCTTTTGGCAGAAAAAATGTCAGGTTGTTCCTTGCTGCCAGCTTAAATATCTTTTCCACCAAAACTTTGTTTTGAAAAACGCCGCCACTTAAACCAATAGCATCAATCTGAAACTTTTCTTTAAATAACTCTGCCTGCTTAATGATGCTATGCGCCATGCTGTTATGAAAAACAATGGAGCGGCTTGCCGGTTCCTGGTCTTTGTCCTGAAGCATTTCCAGTAACGGCTGCCAATCGATGAGGCAATGTCTGTTGGCTTGCTCTATCAGTGGCAGGTCAATGAAATCATTGGATGTACCTGTATATGATTGGGTAACTGTTTCAGCAAGGGCTTCAAGCTGCATTGGCCCCTGTCCTTCGAAACTGGTTTTATCAATGCCAAGCACCAGGCATGAAGCTGCATCAAATAAGCGGCCGGCCGCACTGCTTTGAGGACAGTTCATTTTTTTCTGCCAGGCCTGGTAAGCAAGTTCTGCATTATCTATTTCAGGAAGTTTTTCAAATCCGGACTCCCAAAGCAGGGCACAGGCTGATCGCCAGGGTTCTCTGCCGGCTTTATCAGCTCCAGGAAGATAGAAAGGTTTAAAGCTGGCAACACGCTGCCAATTGCCAGCCTGCCCGTAAAAGGTTTCACCGCCCCAGAGTGACTGGTCATCGCCAAGACCAACACCATCCCAGCAGAACATTAACCAGTTTTTAATTTCAGGGTGTTGACCAGCAACAGTTCCGGCATGGGCATGATGATGCCAGATGGCTTTTGTGGGTTTGTTTTGAAGCTTTGCCCAGCGGGTGCTTTGATAACCCGGGTGTGCATCATGAATTATTGTGTTTGCTGTTACCTGGTAAAGCCGTTGCAGGTCTTCAATAACCTGCTGGAATACCTGGAAACCACGATTGCTATCAAGGTCACTGATATGCGGTGAAATAACCAGGCGTTTATCCCATGCCAGTGCCACGGTGTTTTTTAAATGGCCGCCAACTGCCAATACAGGTTCATCAAGTTGATAAGGCAGTTCCAGTTCGATTGGAGCCTTACCTCGACCACCACGAATTAACATGGGATGGCGGTGAATAATTCTTTTTACGCTGTCATCGGCAGGGCGCAGGATAGGACGGTTATGATGCAGGAAGCTATCGCAGATACCAGTCAGTTTTGTTTCAGCCATGTCAGCGTCGATAATAACCGGCTCACCTGAAATGTTGCCTGATGTGGCTATCAAGGGCTTATTGAATTTTGATAACAAAAGATGATGTAACGGGCTGTATGGTAAAAAAACACCGAGTTGTTTCAGCCCGGGGGCAATGTTGTCCGGTAGCCGGGATGTGGCTTTTACTGATACCAGAACGATTGGTCTTTCAGGGCTGCTTAGAAGATCAGCTTCCTGTTCGTTGATGTTACAGCGCTCTATAATCAGTTCAAGTCCATCTTCACCTTTGGCTGGAAACATTACGGCTAAAGGTTTAGCTGGACGTTGCTTTCTTTCGCGAAGCGTTTTTATTGCTGTTTGATTAGCTGCATCACATACCAGGTGATAGCCACCTACACCTTTTACAGCAACAATCTTTCCTTGCTTGATATCATCAATGGTTTTGTCTATTGCTGAATTGTTGTCATTATCTATCACATCACTTTTGGATTTATATCTTAGTGACGGTCCACACTCAGGGCATGCCAGCGGCTGTGCATGAAAGCGTCGGTCGAGAGGGTTTGTATATTCGCTGTGGCATGAAGGGCAAAGCTTGAATTCTGCCATGCTGGTGTTAACACGGTCGTATGGCAGGCTATCTATAATTGTGTAACGCGGACCACATTGGGTGCAGTTGGTAAAAGGATACTGGTATCGCCTTTGTGTCACATCTGTCATTTCTTCCAGGCAATCATTACAGGTAAAGTAATCCGGTGGAATGTGTATGTCTGCTTTATCAGCCTGTTCGCTTTTGTGAATTGTAAAATTCTCAAAATTTCCAGGTTCAACTTCATCGAGATCGATGACTTGATTGATGAATGGCTTTGCCAGTGGCGGCGCCTGTTCAACAATGTCCCTGGTAAAATTTTCGATATCTGTTTCATTACCCTGGCAGATAATAACAACTGTACCGGTCTGGTTGATGACATGACCTTTGAGATTATGTTCATGTGCAATACGGTAGATGAAGGGGCGGAAGCCGACGCCTTGAACTTGACCTGATATGGTGATTTTTTTCGAATGCATTATTCTTCTTTTCCAAAAGCGTTGTCAGGTATCTGGCTTACTTTTCAGGGTCGCTGTGAATACGTCCATGTACGCTCTGACCAAAACATCCATGTTTTGGACAGCCCTGAAAAGCAATTCCAGATACCTATAACGCAATTTGAGGCTGAGCAGGATATGGCTGGTGGTTTTGCTTTTATGAAGTGTCTGAGCCATGGATGGCGAAGTCAAGCCTATAGGGATATATTTACGGCGTCTTCATAAAAGCAAAACGACCCGTCATATCAAGCCAATTTTGATTCGCGTATGCCTGTCGACCACCATATTCGACAAGCCCCTTCATCAGAAACCATGCACGGACCAATTGGAT
>CALAZS010000225.1 GCA_937926265.1 uncultured Gammaproteobacteria bacterium | reverse complement strand
CTTCAGATGATCGTCGAGAAGATCACACAGCAACCAATCGCTGAGTTTTTCGGTGACCGGATATGGCGAAAAATCGGCGCTCAGAACGATGGTTACTTGGCAGTAAACAAGCAGGGCCATGCCAACTGTTTTGGCTTCATGAACGCCACATTGCGCGATCTTGGGCGTTATGGTCAGATCTTTACGCCCAAATATGCACAGAATAGCAAAGATCCGATTGTGCCGCTGGAGGTGATTCGCAAGTTTCAGACTGGCTTACGTCCTGAGATGTATGCAAAGGGTGCCATGGGAGCTCCATTTCAAGAGACCTTCTCAAACGTTCCCGGACTGGCTAATCGATACCAGTGGGACGTTGTTACCCCCGATGGCGATCTATTCAAAGCAGGTGTAGGAGGGCAAGGACTCTATGTATCGCCCAAGCATGATGCCGTAGTTTGCTTCTTCAGCACGGGCACCAGTGAGGACGAGAATAATGGTGCCTGGCTCGCTCGCACCGTGACCGAGACTTTTAGCGACAAATAGTAGGTGAGAGGTTTCGGCCAAGTTCAGCGATGCAAAGCCGGTTAAGTTCTATGCCGAAGGCGAAGTGTGCACCTGGACTCCCGGTAAATAATTCAATCATTAGATATCAATAAAACTATTTATATAAATATTAATAATCATTTAAAAAGTAAAAATCATGACAAAAAGTAAAAAAGACAAACTCACAATTTACACGGCCAAACGCATCCTTACGATGGACCACGGCCGTCCGTTTGCCACGGCCATTGCCGTGAATGGCGACAAAATTGTTTCGACAGGAACATTAGAGTCGTTAAAACCCTACATGGACCGACATCCTTATGAGATCGATGAGCAATTCAAGGACAACATCCTGATGCCCGGCTTCATCGATACGCATACGCATTTTCTTATGTCAGGTGTCTTTATGATGTTGTACTATGTTGGGCCGATCCCATCCTACGGAGCCAGAGGTGAGACCAACGACCCTTGTTTGACGCGCGATGACGTTTTAGACCGCATAAGCGATCTCGTCAAAAAGGCTGGCGACTCAAAGGAGCCAATCGTCTGCTGGGGTTACGACCGGGCTAAGAATAACGGCGATCTCGACCGCGACATGCTGGACAAGATATCAGATACCATTCCTATTTCAGTGACGTGCTATGCGCCACATATCTCCTATGTCAATTCGGCCATGTTGAAGCACATCGGGGTAGACGAAAATACAAAGGTACAGGGGATAGGACGTTACAACGATGGCCGTCTGAACGGCTGGTTTGTGGAACAACAAGCTTTCGGAGCGCTTATGGGGCCGTTGAAAGACATCATTTTCCCTGAAGGCACCAGTGAAAAAGCCCTGCATATGCATGCCGAAGCAGCTGTTAACAACGGTGTTACTACTGCTGTGGATATGGCTTGGGGACTTTTCGATTTCGAAGGTGAGTGGACCTTAAATAATAAGCTGGTGAATGATCCATCATTTCCTTTGCGAGCATCGCTGGTTCCATACGAACCTAACCTGTCCAATAAATTCGGCGACAAACGTTTCGACTATCTCGATGAAAAGTTAGCCAAAAATACCGACCGTCTCCAGATACATGGTATCAAGTTCCAAATGGACGGCTCCTATCCGGCCACGACGTCCAAGATCGGTTATCCCGGTTACCTGGATGAAGACACGGGTGCAACGGGCGACACGAAGTGGGAAGACACGGTCGATTGGTATTGGCCTTACTGGGACCGCGGCATACGCATTCACAGCCATTCTAATGGTGATGCCACACTGGAGATGACGCTGGATGCGCTGGAGGAACTTCAGAAGCGTAAGCCTCGTTTCGACCACCGCTTCACCGTCGAGCACTTAACGATCTCAAATCCAGAGCAGTGTTACAGGTTGGGAGCACTGGGAGGTGCAGCCAGCGTCAATGCTTATTTCCCACACTACCGGGGCCTGCTGCATTCGAACTATGCTTATGGACCTGACCGCGCTGAAGCAACTGCCAGACTGGGGTCGCTGGAACGAGGCGGTGTTAGGTTTGCCATACACGCCGATTTCAACATGGTGGTTGTTCCGATGAAGCCCCTTGAAGGAGCCTGGATCGCAGTGAACCGTCTGGCAGAAGATGACAAGACTGTTGTGGCACCGGGTGAGCGTATCTCAGTCGAGCAGGCCCTGAGGGCCATTACCATCGACGGCGCCTGGATGATGGACAGGGAGAAAGACCTGGGCTCACTGGAGCCTGGTAAACTGGCCGACATGGCCATCCTTGCGGAAGATCCGATGGAAGTGGATCCTTTGAAACTCAGAGACATCGAGGTGCTGGGCACAATAGTGGGCGGTGTTATACACAGAGCCAAAAAATAATGGGTGATTTAACATAGATAGATAAAAAGTGGGGAGGGCAAGGTAGCTGTCTTACTCTCCCCTACTTAAAGTTGATTTAAAATATATGAAACAAAGAATTAATCCGAGCCCTGAATCTCTTAGTAAGGCAGTAAAGGAATGGGATATGATGGCCACAATATTCCAGAGTATGATGGCCACACCATCAGACGGAACTAAAAATACGGAGCAGAAGGAAGTGCCGGTGACCATCCTCTCAGGATTCCTCGGGTCGGGTAAAACCACCGTCCTGAAACGGCTGCTGACAGACAACCATGGTTTGCGTATCTCGGCAATCGTTAACGATTTTGGAGCAATCAACCTGGATGCGGAGGATATCGAAAAGGTGCACGACGATGTAATTGAGCTTTCCAATGGCTGCAGTTGCTGCCAGGTGGGAGCGGATCTTTCGAAATCTCTTTCCAACGTGGCCTCTGCCGATAAAGCACCGGATCATATCGTGCTTGAAGCAAGTGGCGTATCCGAACCTTTTTCATTGAGCATCATAGCCGCAATGTGCCCCGAAACCAGGACAGCTGGAGTTGTTGCACTGGTCGATGCCCAGGCATTTGATGGATACGAGTCTCATCTGCTTGACGATGCTTTATTCCGGCGCCAGATCGAGGTAGCCCACCTGTTGGTGCTCACCAAAACCGACCTGTTGCCCGAAGATCGTATTCCCGGATTGATGAACAGACTCCAGACATACGCACCCGGTAGGATGGTCATTGATTCCCACAGGGATGACCTGAATCAACTGATACTGGAGGGAGCCGAGAAACTGGGCGCACGCCTCGAGCCGAACCAGGTTCACCACGATGTACATCAGTTTGAGACCAGTTCAGTTATGGTACAAAAAACGGTGTTGAAACATGAACTGGAGGAACGGCTGAAAGGGATTCCCGCAGGCCTGCTGCGATTGAAGGGGCGCCTGCCTGCAGCCGGGGGTGGCACCCTGGATGTGCAATGCGTCGACAAGCGATTTACCCTTACCCACGAAGCAGACCCGGTTGAAAAAGGTTTTCTCGTTGCCATTGGAAAACGCGAAAGCGGCGAAAACTGGCAGCAGTGGACGTCGGATCTTTTCGCCTGGTTGCAGGAGTAAAGTGCCCAAAGCGACCCAAAACATTTTTGAGGAAAAATTTAAAAAACAATTATGAATTATTTGAAACATCTTACCGCCGCTGCACTATTCGTTTTAGGCATCGGCATTTTTAGTTCGTCCACACATGCATGCACAGGTATAAAAGTTATATCAGAGGATGGAACAGTTATATTCGCACGGACTGCCGAGTTCGGCATCGACCTCGATATTAGGCCCATCGGCATTCCCGCGGGCGTAGAATTTGTTGGTTCCGCGCCCGGTAACAAAGCAGGGCTAACTTGGATTTCGAAATATGCAGCCCTTGGCACCAATACGCTTGGTATGCCGTACATAACCACCGGAGGGTTGAATGAGAAAGGACTGTATGTCGGAGCTTTCAATCATGCACAGTTTGCCGTTTATCAGGACGTTACGCCTGCAGACTACGACAAGACCCTGAATTGTTTCCAGCTGTCGAACTACCTGCTGACCACGGCTGCTTCGGTCGATGAAGCGATTGCTGCACTGCGCGAGATCAAGGTCGCCGACATGCCCATAAAGGAGTTAAACAATGCGCACATGCAATTGCATTATCGCATAGCCGACAAGAGCGGTCGCTCCGTAGTCATTGAGTACCTGGAAGGAGAGCTGCACGTCATCGAGAACCCACTGGGCACAATTACAAACTCGCCGAATTTCACCTGGCACCTCACCAATCTGACGAACTATCTCAACCTGTCTCCCTATGGCTGGCCGGCGATCGAGCTCGAAAACCTGACCCTCAAGCCCAGCAGCCTCGGGTCGGGCCTGAATGGCATGCCCGGCGATTTCACCTCTCCTTCGCGCTTTATCCGCGCAGTCGCCTTCCAGGAGATGCACGCGCCTTCGGCCACGGCCGACGACGGTATCAAGACGGCGTTTCACATCCTGAACCAGTTCGATATTCCCAAGGGTGCATCTGTTCAGAAAGCAGGTGGCGTGGAATATCCCGATATCACGCAGGTTACAGCTGCCAGCGATCTGACCAACCTGCGGTTTTTCTTCAGGACCTATGAAAACAGCCAGATACGAATGATCACCATGGCGGACTTCCTGGCGGGCAAGCATAAAGATGTTGTGCTGTTCGATAGAGGTGGCGAGGAGGAATTTAAAAATATTGCAAACACCGCAAAAGGAATATAATAAAAATATTAAAAATTACAGATTATGAAACAGTTCTTAAAATTGAATGCCGCTTTTATCCTCTCAACTGTCTTTTTATTATCTCTTGCCTGCAATCCGAACGGTAAAAATAAGGATAAAGCGTCGGAGGCAACAGATGATGCTGATGTGGCAGTGGTTGAACAAGATTATTGGATCATCGATGAGTATGAATATGATGATATTCCGCTCGTTGCCGTAGTTGATGATGAACAGACCGATCAGGCTGCTTCGCCTGAATCACAAGAGAAAACAAGTTCCGATGAGGCTAAGACCCCTGCCGAACAAACAGATGAGCATGAAAGTCTGCAAATGGAAGCACTTGAAGCTGATTTGATGGAGCAGGAATATGAAGTGCTTGCCTCTACGGTAGAAGAAACCGACGCAATAATACCTCTTGAGGAAACACAAAGCATGGTATCCTATGCAAAAAAGGGCAAAAACGACGCGGCCCTGCAAGTGGTGACCAACCTGCAGACAGGGGAGGTGGAACAAATAACATTCCTTGATAAAAACCACAAGGATGTATATGATGTTCAGGCTGGCCTTACGGGTAAGGAGTTAAGGAAACTTCGCAGGGAGGTCAAACATATGGTGAAAAAGGGCCAGGTATTCCTGTATGATGACCAGTCAAATATCATGTACCTGATGGATGCTCAAAATATGGTTGGGGATGAAGTTACGGAAGCTGATATAGAAAGCATGGAAGTTTCAGCCATTATCTGGAAAGATAAAAAGAAACATCATAAGAAGTAGTGAAAATTGAAGGGAGAATTTAAAAATAAACGTCAGGATAATAATCACGATCCAGACAGCGAACCCCTTATTCAGGTTGCTACCAACATATAGATAACAATGACATTCTTTGGTACAGATATGGGCAGGCTAGTTACAATGATCGGGATTATTATCCTGACGTTTATTGTCTCACATTTGCTGATGTTGATCCTTCGACGGGTTTATGTTAAAATTGAGGGCGCTCATAAAGTTAAACCGGGGTCATTTTATTTGTTTGCTGTGTTTCTCCGTCTCATTGTTATTCTCCTTGGTATTAGCTATGCCATTTCTTTTGAGCCAAGGCTCAAATCATTGTCGATGTCTTTTTTGGCGAGTGCGGGGGTTGCAACAGCTATTGTTGGGTTGGCTGCCAGATCAACGCTCTCCAACATGGTTTCGGGTTTGGTGATTCTTGTAGCAAGGCCATTTA
>CALAZS010000224.1 GCA_937926265.1 uncultured Gammaproteobacteria bacterium | reverse complement strand
AAATAACCAGTAAGGCCCCCAAGAAAAAATTCCACTCCGATTGCAACCAGGATAAAGGCCATTAACTTAGTCATGACATCAATTCCAGATTTACCAAGAATTTTAACTATTTTTGAAGAAGATCGAAGCACTGCCCAGCAGGATAAAACGGTAATTACTATTCCAATAGCAACAACGATATAACCGATCAGCATTTCAGTTAGAGAAGCCTGATTGGCTACTTCATCTGACATACTCAAAACAACACTAATTGAGCCTGGCCCACTCATCATCGGCATTGCTAATGGTGTAAAGGCAATATCGCCCTGGTGCTCAGACGTTTCTTTATCTACTGACTTGGTACCTGAAGGAAAAAGCATCTGAATTCCGAGAATTATGATTATTATTCCTCCGGCAATTCGCAATCCAGGAATTGTTATTCCAAAAAAGCCAAGTATTAAGGCACCTGCAGCCAAAGCAACCAATAAAACCCCAGCCATGTAAATCGAAGCTAATCTTGCTACTTTATTTCTTTCAACTGAAGAATGCTCCCTGGTCAAAGTAAGAAACACAGGGGCCGTGCTGAATGGATTTGCAATAGGAAAAATACCTGCAAAGACAGTGATTATGTAACCGAAAATTATTGTAATTGAAATATCCATAGTATTACCTATCTCTTCTGGTATTTTCGAAAATTTACAGGTGCAAGGAGAATAGTGAAATATAACTCATATTTTCTTCTAACCAGAAAAATAAGCGTTTTTACAATCCGGTTTATATATTATGTTTGACATTAAATCCTGGAGGGCTTTCATTCCAACCTATATCCTTAACTGCAAGTTTTTAAGCATATCTAAATAGCTTATCCATATACACTGAATCAAATAATTCTGTAGGTTGCTCTTTAAAATCAGATGCCGGCCATTCATCACTCCAAAAAAGGGCATGGGGTATTTCTGGAATCCTTGCTTGATTATCAAGCTCTATTGGCAGGGGATTACGGACTGGTGCACTGCTACAACCCAAAAGGTTAATGAGAATGAACGCGATAATTAAGCGTATAATCATATTGTATAGTTGAAGCCAGCCCTGTTGAAGTGCTATTGATTTGGAGCGGGAATATCTGACCACCGACTTCCCGGGTCGTCAATACACCGTAATACCTTTAGCCAATTACGTCTTACCCTTCGATTCTGACAATTCACATAATCAAAATATATCTAGCTATTACTTACATTAAGCGTATGCTGACAAATACCAACCAAATTTCTTGGTTATTTTGATCGAGACATACAACAGTAGACATATGATGAATCAACAAAGCCTTTCCAATAGCGACAAAGAGATATCAGGTAACGATTTTGCAAGCCGCCTATCTGACCTGGATGCACAAAACTGGAACCGGAATAAATCACAAAATCTTGCAAAACTTGAAGGGCTTGACCTAAACGATCAGCACTGGGCTGTGATTTCATTTCTTCGCAGTCATTATCTTTGGAACGGAAATCAATTGAATGAATTTCAATTAGCGGAAGACTTAAATCGACATTTTTTGAAGCTTGGAGGCGGAGAATATCTCAACAAACTATTCAATGGAGAAGTAATAGCCCAAGGACGCCGTTTGGCTAATATCCATATATCCAAAATTTTATAAAACCCCAACCCCATCCCGGGCAACTGAGTTTAAATTCTTTCACACGAAGTGCAGTAGCAATAATGACATTAAGTTTTCCAAATCCAAATCGAAGTTTTGATTCTGATAGCAATCGTATTCTTTTTTGGGGATACGATAACATCATGGAAGTATCTTTTTATTTAGAAACAGAAGCGCTCGACAGATTTAATTCTGAGAAAACAAAAACAGAGTCGGGATTTTTACAGATTTTCGATGACATTCGAAATCAGATTTATGAAGTTGCCAATAACGTTTATACCCGTGTTGGAAAAGGTAACCGCGCCTACGTAATATCACCGAAGGATTTTTAAGAGGAACTACCTCTTAAGTTTTGATAACCAGGATGGAGCTGGCCTGATTTCACCTACAGCAACATTTATTGAGTTCAACAATACCGGTGCGATATGAGTCTCGAGTTTAAGTTTCTCATCTTCAGAAAGGGCACCGAGATGATCAAGGATAGTCATTAGGGCGACACTCCGTGCACGGCTACTACCATCTGCTATTTTCAACGCAATTCCAAGGCCTTGTTCTGGAATGGCCGCTGTTACGATACCCTCAGCACCAGTTTTAGCCAGCACTGAACCTTTGGTTACCTCATTCAACTCACTTACCATAGTACCACTTCCGGCAATATATAACGGTTCATTTGTCATAGCCTTATGCAGACGGTAAATAGCCTTAGCCCGAACTGCTGACAGATTTTCCGGATTGGCAAAGCGGGCCATTGCATGCGCCAGCTGTTTTAATGGCATTGTTGGTGCTGGCAACCCACAGCCATCTGTTCCTATTGGATACTGCTTAACATCAATGCCAGCCAAGTCTGAAAGGATTTCCAGCGATAATTGTTGTAATGGATGATTGAACTGGTGGTAATTATCCAAAGATAATTTCAGATGCAGCGCAGTGGTTAAAAAGCCCGTGTGTTTTCCCGAGCAATTATGATGAACACGACAACCTGGCTGACCAGATGCCAATAATTGATGGGCACTTTCAGTATGTTCAGGCAAAACAGATCCACAAGCTAAATGATCCTCAGTTAAATCCAGTCGACTTAGCCATGATCTAACCAGGTCCTGATGTATGAGCTCGCCTTGATGAGATGAACAGGCCAGCGACAATTCGGCATCATTAAGATCGAAATTGTCACAAGCACCACTTTCAACAAGCTGAATAGCAAGAAATGGTTTTAAAGCAGAACGGGGAAATACCAGTTGCTCAATATCTCCCCAGCTTTCAATGACATTGCCCTTAAAGTCACACACCACAGCAGCACCGAAATGCCGACTTTCGACAACGTCATTGCGTGTAACCTCTACTAAAAGCTCATAAAGCATGCCACTGGAACCCTTAAATACTATGTATTTCCAATAACACCATGTATTTAATTAATAGTCGATACACTTAAAGTAGATACATTTATATTAGACACACTTGCGGTAAAATTATTTTCTGAATCCAAAGGCATATTCGAAAACGTTTTTAAAGAAGCCCTGGTAAGTACACCATCAAGCATAAGCCTTATAACTTTAGCGTAAGTAAATTCATGAGCTATGCTGCAAGCTTCAGGGAAATAACTTGAACCATAAGTCATACCGGGAACCAGGTTCGCTTCCATAAAAAAACATTCTCCATTTTTATCCGTTTTTATATCGATGCGACCAAAGTCTCTGACACCCATATCATTAAATGCCTCGATAGCCAAATTCGTTACACGTTTTTCTATGTCTGTATTTTCGATTTTAACCAGCTTTTCTGAATCATCTATTTTAGCCTTTGAACCTAAAATTCTTAGGCCATTTGTTGATGTCGGAGGTATCACTTCAACAGCTGAGACAATTAACTTTTCATCATGAGTTTTGATGACTGCAACTGTATATTCACGACCTTCCAGATATTCTTCAATCAAAACCGGCTGATTGAATGACTCGTATAAAGACGCTATTTTAGTTTCGTATTCTGTAAAGTTAGTTACAAGTGATAAATCATCAATACCGTTTCCATTTGCCGCATCCAAGGGTTTTAAAAATAGTGGAAATGAGATTGGCAATTCGTTTTCATTTTCATATTGCCCCGGAATAGCCACAAAGTATTTTGCTGTTTTAATGCCTTTATTTGATAAATGTGTTTTAGCCAGCACTTTATTTGAATCAAATTTCAATACATCACGTGATGAACCTGCGAAATCAATATTGTGTTTAGAAAAATAATCAGACAACCAGATATCATTCCCATGTTTAACAGGAATGTACTTAACGGCTAGAATAACCAGTTCAGGATTCCTACTTACAATGTTTTCCAAATCTTCTTTTGAGCTACATGTGTTCAATCGCACACTGTGACCCTGTCCATTCTTTCGAAGAGCAGCTAAAACACTATTGCAGGCTTTCAATGAGCCAAATCCACTTTCTTTTAACCTTTCGTTAGGTGTAGTGATTATCTCTATGCGCATAGTGATTCCTGAACTTAATTGATTTAGATTAAACGAACAGCAAAATGCCTGATGCTAAGATCCAGAATCACGCTGCAGATAATGGGGGAAGAAAAATACCAGTTCGCTAACCGTTTATATGTTAATTGCTCTGGTTTTAAGTAGAAGCAGAAATAGCGAGTGATAAATGATTATTGAAAAAACTGAATTAACGCACAGCTAGTGCTGTGCGTAACAATATTAAGGGTTAAAGTGCTGTAATGTTCTCAGCCTGAAGACCTTTGTCTCCCTGAGTCACTGTAAATTCAACACTCTGTCCTTCGCTTAAAGTTTTGAACCCATCACCGGTAATAGCTCTAAAGTGGGCAAATACATCGGGGCCAGACTTCTGTTCAATGAAGCCAAAGCCTTTCGATTCGTTGAACCATTTAACGGTTCCTGTTGTTTTAGACATAGTTATATCCTAATTTTTAAATAGTAATAGAAGACCTTGTAAAGGCCATGGAGCTTAAACGTGTTGCTGTAAATTATGAAAATCAGGACGAGGTAGATCGAGGAAGAACTTCGTGATGGCAAGCATAAATAGAGATGTGCACTTTCAAACAAACCACACTATAAAGAGTACTTGGTAAATAAGCAAATATATTTATTATAAAAGCATAAAGCTGATGATTCCTTAAATTTAATCAACAAACTTTTCTACATGGGCTGTTGTTAACAAAGCAAGGACTAAATCTTTGGCATTGGATATTCTATTTTTTTGACGCACGCTAGAATATTCACACATCATAATAATCAAAACAGTTTCACTATCAGGAAGCAGATGACTATTAATGCTCATAATGATAA
>CALAZS010000223.1 GCA_937926265.1 uncultured Gammaproteobacteria bacterium | reverse complement strand
ATGACTGAAAAAATGCGGGACATGCAGCAGATGTGTGGCGTTGACCGTGTCATGTTTGCAATGCTGACAGCTGACCGAAAAAAACTTGTGGTAAAGTACATGCTAGGTGGCGATAAGCAGGATGCTTTAAGGAAATACCAGTTGGACCTGTCTGAAAAAACACTCTGTTCAATTATGATGAAAAAGCCGCAAAGTGCGCATTTGAACAGAAGCAATTACAAAAAATACCTGCAGCTTATTCCCGAGCACATGCAGCAGTCACTCAATTATAAAAACATGTTCGCAATGTCGCTGTTCGTCAAAGGCAAGCCGCTCGGAATGTTTGTTTGCGACAACCGGGATAATGACTTGAATACCAACCATTACAACAATTTCAAGAAAATCTGTAACCAGACTGCTGAGCTGCTTTCAGGTAAAAAGAGTTAGACCATGCAATCAATTCCAATAGACTCACCATTCAATCTGAACAATGATTCGGCCTATCAGGCGTGGCGTGAGCAGAAACTGTCTGTTCATCCAGAATCACTGAAAGATATTCTGGTTGAAATCAATGATCCATTTGATGTTTCTCAAAATGAGATAACCAGGCTGATGAATTGTATCAATCGCTGCAATATGGCGATTTACCAGTTACCTGATTCAGTTGACCAGGAAAGTAATAAAGATTTCCTTTATAAACTAGGCCAACAATTCGGTCTTGGTAATTTTGATCACAATTTATATGCCGATGAAGATGCCATCAGCAGTTTGAAAGTAACACCTGAAAAAGGCGGTAAAGGTTACATTCCATATACCAATCGTCCGATTGCATGGCATACCGATGGCTATTACAACACCGGTGACAACCAGGTTCGTGCGATGCTGTTACATTGTGTGATCCCTGCTGAAAATGGCGGCGAGAATCAACTGCTGGATCATGAAATAGCCTACATTTTATTACGTGACATTGACCCGGCTCATATTGAAGCACTGTCCCGACCGCAGGCAATGTCTATCCCTGCCAATGAGCAGGATGGCAATCAAATCCGCCCCGCTGTTACGGGTCCGGTTTTCTCCTTGGACAGCAACGGAAACTTGCATATGCGTTTTACTGCCCGCACGCGCAGTATTGAATGGCTGGATGATGAAGCTGTTATTAATGCCAGGGATGCGTTAATGGATGTGTTAAATTCTGACTCACCTTATCACCTGCGCGGCAAGCTGCAGCATGGTCAGGGATTGATATGCAATAACGTCCTGCATACCCGCACCCGCTTTGAAGAGGACAGTCAGCGGTTGCTCTATCGAGCGAGGTACTTTGACCGAATCAGTAATTAGTCTCATTCTGCAAGTCATCGCACTCTGGTAACAAAGACGCCATAAATACATCCCTGTAGGCTTTACTTCGGCATCCCTGCCTCAGAAACTTTGTGACCAGAGCACAATAACCTGCCAGACAGGAATTGACTGAATGTTTTTATTTTGGCGCCTGAGGTCAGGATGACCGAAGTCGAGTGCCCATGGATGGCCTGAACGTCCAGAATAAAAACTGTTCAGTTAAGTCCTGACAATCACCGTTGATTCAGTCATCACCTGCTTGTGCAGCCTGCTTCTCAGAAACACGCAACTTGATAGACAGTTCGCGTAACTGGGCAGGAGAAACTTCAGAAGGCGCATCCGTTAAAAGACAGGCCGCCGTCTGTGTTTTAGGAAATGCCATGACATCACGGATAGATTCGGCACCAGCCATCAGCATTACCAGCCGGTCAAGACCGAATGCCAGACCACCATGAGGAGGACAACCATATTTCAGGGCATTCAACAGGAAGCCAAATTTTTCATTTGCCTCTTCCTCATCAATACCCAGCAGGTTTAGCACCTTGGTTTGAACATCAACCCGGTGAATACGAATGGAACCACCACCTACTTCAGTACCGTTGATGACCATGTCATAAGCCCGAGACAAACAATTATGAGGATCAGATTCGAGCTTATCGAGGTGATCTTCCATAGGTGCAGTAAATGGATGATGTATAGCGTACCAGCGCTTGGTATTTTCATCCCATTCAAACATTGGAAAATCAATAACCCAAAGAGGTTTCCATTCACCTTCCATCAGACCACGGTCATGACCAAGTTTTACACGAAGTGCACCAAGTGCTTCATTGACGACATAGGCTTTGTCAGCGCCAAAGAACACCAGATCGCCATCTTCAGCCGCAGTTCGTAGCATGATTTCGTTAATAGCTTCATCGGGCAGGAACTTCAGGATTGGTGATTGCAGTCCTTCACGCCCCTGTGACAGGTCGTTGACTTTAATGTAAGCCAGGCCCCTGGCACCGTAGATACCGACAAACTTGGTGTACTCATCAATTTCCTTGCGCGTCAGTTCAGTGCCTTTAGGCAAACGCAATGCAGCAACACGGCCATGTGGATCTTTGGCGGGACCGGAGAAAACCTTAAAGTCGACATCGGTTAACAGGTCAGCAACATCAACCAATTCAAGTGGACAACGTAAATCAGGACGGTCGCTGCCAAAACGCTTGATCGCCTCGGCGTAAGTCATTCTGGGGAAAGGATTAGGCAGATCGACATCCAGTACTTTCTTGTAAATACCGCGAATCATTTCTTCGTTGATATTCATGATGTCCTCTTCATCAACAAAGGACATCTCCAGGTCAAGCTGGGTAAATTCAGGCTGCCTGTCAGCACGCAGATCTTCATCACGGAAACAGCGGACAATCTGGTAATAACGATCCATGCCGGACATCATGAGTAACTGCTTGAAAAGCTGAGGTGACTGCGGAAGGGCAAAAAACTTGCCTTCATGGGTACGGCTGGGTACCAGGTAATCACGTGCACCTTCAGGAGTGGCCTTGGTCAGCATCGGTGTTTCTATATCAAGAAATCCTTTGCTTTCGAGGTATTCGCGCATCGCATGGGTAACCCTGGCACGCATTTGAATACGTTTCTGCATTTCCGGTTTACGCAGGTCGATATATCGGTAGCGCAACCTGAGTTCTTCATGGGTATCGTCATCATCAATCTGAATCGGTGGAGTATCGGCGTGATTGAGAATTTCCAGCTCCTTACCGAGCACTTCAATCTGACCGGTGGAAATAGCCTCGTTGATTGTGCCTTCAGGACGCATACGCACCAGGCCACGAATTTTAAGAACAAATTCATTTCGAACAGCCTCAGCCGTTTCGAAAACATCGGCCAGGTCCGGATCAAAAACACACTGCAACATGCCGTTACGGTCACGTAAATCGATAAAGATTACACCACCATGGTCACGACGGCGGTTAACCCAACCACAAACGGTAACTTCCTGGTCAATATGAGAGGCATTGACATCGCCACAGTAATGACTTCGCATGAATTAAACCCTTTAGAAAATAAAAAAGCCGCACCCGATCAGGTACGGCTGAAATGATTTGTTAAAATTTTTCTAGTTGCAAGAAGCACAACCGCCGGTGCCACATCCGCTGGTTGACCCAGATGAATCACCTGAACCTTTATCAGCCAGGTTTTTTTTGGCTCCGTTTTTAAAATCAGTTTCGTACCAGCCGGAACCTTTCAAACGAAAACCTGCTGCAGATAACTGTTTTTTCAATGCTTCTTCACCACAACCAGGACAAAGCGCACTGGGTGTTTCTGAAATCTTGTGCATGAGCTCAACTTCATGACCACAAGAATCACATTTGTAATCATAAATCGGCATATTTCTCTCCGCTATACACTGTGAAT
>CALAZS010000222.1 GCA_937926265.1 uncultured Gammaproteobacteria bacterium | reverse complement strand
CCCTCGTACTGTTTGATCGCGGATGGGTTGGCCAGATGAAGACAATCATATCCGGCATCCATCAGACCGTCGATTAACCAGTACCAATTGAAAGTGGATTCAACGACAATGCAGGGTAAATTTATCCTGTCAATTAAACACAGTCATAACAACGAATTACAATAAATTCTGGACAAACCCCAAATAATGATGTAAAAAGCATCTAATCATTAAATTTGAGGTAAAGTCCATGTCTGTAAACAGCGTAATTGTTAGGCCGGTTTTCAAACAGGAGGAGAACAAATATAAGGATTTGATGCAAAAGCACCATTACCTTGGTTTCGTTCCCAAAATTGGAGAGACCATGTGGTATGTCGCAACCATCGATAATATATGGGTTTCTCTTCTTGGTTTTTCTGCTTCAGCTTTAAAATGCAAGGTTCGCGATGAGTGGATTGGATGGAGTTATCGGCATCAGTTTGACCGTTTGAAACTGATTGTTAATAACAACCGATTTTTAATTTTACCGAACTGGCATATTCAAAATCTGGCATCCCGTACGATTTCATTGTGTTTAAAAAGATTAGTCGACGACTGGTCGAGTGTATTTGGGCACAAGATTGTTTTGGTAGAAACCTTTGTCGATCCGGATAAGTTTTTGGGGACAGCATACAAGGCGGCAAACTGGTTTTACATAGGTGACACAAAAGGTTTTAGCAGAAAAAAAAGGGGCTATACACAGACAGCCGGCAATGCGAAGATGATATTCGTAAGGCCACTTCACAAAAACGCAAAACGGATTTTATCTCAGCGCATACTCAAAGATTCATATAAGACAGGAGGAGCAAAGATGAAGATAAAAGCCGATCATATGCGTTCATTGCCGGATTTTTTTAAAACCATACCTGATCCACGCCGCGATCAAGGCAAACGACATAATTTATCGACAGTGCTTGCCATAGCAACCGGGGCAATATTATGTGGCATGCGTGGCTACAAGGCTATTTCGGATTGGGCTAACAGCTTAAGTCCAAAAGCCAGGCAGCGGTTTTGCTGTCGATATGAAAATGGCAGATATATAGTTCCAAGCGAAACGATTATCAGAAATGTTCTTATACGTGTTGATCCGGTGAGCCTTGATAATGCAATCCAGCGCTGGAATGCAATTTATGGCGAAGAAGACGAAAGCCTGGCGATAGATGGAAAGGTGATGCGCAATGCGATTGATAAGGATGGCAGACAAACTCATATAATGAGCGTGGTCGGTCATGACAGCAAAAATTGCTACACCCAAAAAAAGTAGGTTCGATACCTGTCAGCAAAAATTCAGAGGAGGTGAAACAAACTAACGAAATCAAGGTTGCCGCCCCGTTGCTGGATGCTATTGAGATTGAGAATAAAGACATAACCGCTGATGCATTGCATACACAATGGAGATTCGCAAGGTACATCGTCGAAGAGCGCAAGGCGCATTATTATTTTACCGTTAAAGATAACCAGTCCAATTTATTAAATGACATTTCGTTTTATTTTCAAAGTAATAAAAGTGCAGCTGAAGTAGTTGATATTGCTCCAGGTGAGCATGGCCGGATCGAAATCCGCAAAATCTGGACGACATCGCAACTTAATGCTTATCTTGATTTTCCGCATGTTGGCCAAGCGTTTGCTATACAACGAGAATTTATAGACAAAAAAACAGGTAAGGTATCATCAAAAGAATTGGTTTATGGCATTACCAGCAGAACAAAAAAGGAAGCTGATGCGCAGAAAATATTGAAAGTTGTTCGCGGACATTGGAGTATTGAAAATAGCTGCCATTATATACTGGACTGGAACTATGATGAAGACCGCTGCCGAATACGAACAGGCAATGGCCCTGAAAATATAACTCGACTGAGGAGGTTCGCTATTAGTGTAATTAAATCCAAAAAGGTATACAGCGTAGCCCAAAAAATGAGAGAATTGTCCTTTAATACAAGGGCCGTTTTTGATTATCTAAAAATGACAAAAAAATTTCAAATGGCCACGGTTGACTGAGCAATGAACGATAGAACAAATTTACCGTGGCGAGCGAGCCGAGTTCCTTGAC
>CALAZS010000221.1 GCA_937926265.1 uncultured Gammaproteobacteria bacterium | reverse complement strand
GCTGTTCGATAGAGGTGGCGAGGAGGAATTTAAAAATATTGCAAACACCGCAAAACCAATAAATTGATAATCATGAATTAAAACTATTGATATAATATCTAACATATAAAAGGGATATTATTATGAGTAAGACTATTAAAGATTTTGCTTACAAAGAGTAAGGCCCGATTGATGCTTTGATTAATGCAGTTTTGAACGGGGTATTAACCTATTTTATGCTTTCAGGATATTCAGAAATACCTGTATTCTCAGCTCCTGGAGGTGATTTTGCCCACTCCCTGTTAGGTACTTTGGTGCCGCCTGCAGTCATGATTGCTTTTATTGTTTCGATGATGACAACAAACGCCACTATCAAGAAAAGAATTAAGGGTGATGTATTACCACCGCTTGAAGCTAGCGTAAAATGGAAAAGTAAAACATTTAAAAGAGGCGCGCTTAGGGCCATTGTTAATGTGCTGGTTGTTTATGTTATTGGTGGGATTATTATTCAATTTTCTCCCGACATAACTATATCACGCATTGGGGCAGCATTAATAGTTGCTGTTATTGCCGCTTTGATTGCTTACATTGATTCAGTATATGCAATTTTCGGAACACCGCATGCTTTGGACTCATAGTCGTAGAGCAGCTTTATTGAATACAACATGGCGATAATCAGCAGGTATTACAAAGAGAACATCGACCTGATTATAAAGGATGGCAAGGTGTACAAGAATGAATTGTAAGTCCGGATGGATTTAGGATAATAAGTAAACTAACATACAAGGGCATTATTAAAGGTGCACTTGTTATAATCGATAATTTAAAAATTCAGTATGAAAACAATAAAAAAAATCATTAAATCGGAGTGGCTGGACCGGCTGCAGGCTTTCACTTCAGGTAACAAAGGTCGCATCTCGGCCATAGTAGCAGACGGGATAACAGTTGTGGAAAACAAAGCACTTATTGGTGTATATTACGACCCTGTAGGTAAGGGCAATGACATGATGATCAGCATTGAAGGATATTCACATACGGTTCAAGCTCCGGTGGAATTGAACATAACAGAGAATTCGAACGGTGTGGTTTCTACACTCGAAATTGTCGACCAGAATGGGGCATCTGCCTTTCTAAGACTTGATTGATCATATTTCAAACTAATAAATATTTATCACTATGAAAGAAGCATTAAAAAATTGGTGGCTGGTCCTGATCAAAGGGATTATCCTGGTGTTATTATCGTTTTTTGTATTTCGTCATCCTGTTAGCGCATTGATTGGCCTGGCGCTATATATAGGCATCAGTTTAATGGTAACAGGAGTCCTGCTCATCATCACCTCATTGTCAAACAGAAATCGCGAACAGTGGGGCTGGCAACTGGCCGAAGGCATCATAGATGTGCTTTTTGCACTGATTCTCCTATCCAATCCCGCAGTAACAGCATCAGTTTTTCCGTTTGTAGTTGGTTTTTAGCAGTGGACGTATGGCGTAATCCTATTTATCAATTCGTTTAATCTTAAAAAGGATGGAGAAAAAAGCTGGTGGATGAATCTGATCACAGGTATTCTGACGGTAATCATCGGGTATTTCATCACTTCCAATATAGTTGTTGGTGCCTTCACCATTACGTTCTGGATAGGGCTTGGTATACTTTTATTGGGATTGTTCAATATATCTATTGCTTTTAGAATGAAGAAATTAAATGCTGAGATGAATTAAACAAAAAACGTGCTTATGGTGGTTTTTTAAAATTTAAAACGAAAAAAATGAAACGATTTTTGAAAATAATGGCTGTTTTTGCCATGATAGCATGTTTCTTTGGGTTGCCGGCGATAGCTCAGGATAGCCCACAGCAAACCCTATTCATTAAAGCCGAAGAGGTTTTAAATGAGGTTGATGAGGTAGCTCCGAGAATTGAAGAGGTCTCTCATAAACTGTGGGAAATCTCAGAGGTTTCTTTGCTAGAAACAAAATCATCGGATTATCTGCTTGAAGAGCTAAAAAGCAGTGGCTTTAAGATCATCAGTGAAGGTACCTCCGGCGTGCCCACCGCCTTTGTTGCTGAGTATGGTTCCGGTCAGCCCGTTTT
>CALAZS010000220.1 GCA_937926265.1 uncultured Gammaproteobacteria bacterium | reverse complement strand
TAGGTCGCGTGACGATGAATCATCATATTCACTTTTACGATCCGCATAGAAAGCTTTAACCATCCATTCTTTAGCTGGCTTATATATCAAAACCAAGTCCGTTTCTGTCGCATCGTTTGCTGCAACACAAGGAGTTGGCACTGGTGCACAGCGCCCTATGCCAGGAATACCCCCGACAGTTGTATCTGACTTACCATAATCAGCATGAGATGCAACAAAGGTCAGACCTTTCATGATTTTATATTTAAACCCAATCTTAAAGGCATCCACATTTTCACGGTAAGCATTACGAGAGAAAATAGAACTGGTGTATGCAGGATCAGAGCCCCAAGCATTTAGCATCGCAGTATCACCATCAGAATGGTTATAGGCACCAAACACAGCCCAACCTTTACCTTTCAAAGTAGCTTTTAAACCAAAAAGATCAAAATCAAGGTCACTATAATCACCGACTTCATTCTGATGCAGATATTGAGCACTTAATGCCAATTTATAATCTTTAATTGGATAAACTTTGTCTGCTTGAAGATAAAAGTTGTTTGCAATGTCATCGACATAAAAATTAGACAACCCCAGTTTCAGCCCCTTAATGCCGTTATAATTCGCATTAAATGCAGTGATACCATTAGAATCATTTGCCCCGGGAACTGTATCCTCAATATCAATAAATTCTGCCTGACCAGGTCCAGGGTTTGGAGATAAATCAACAGTCTTGATAGCAGCCCCTGCCGAATTTGTACCTTCGCCAATCAAAGCCCAATCCGTCATAGCTCTGGAACCAAAGGACATTTTATCAATGTAATGTAACCCGAGTTTAAAATCTTCTAATGCAGTAGTCTCAACACCATAAGCTTGATAAAAATTAGGTATTTGGCTGGCAGCAATTTTTGTTAAAGGAGTTTTAAACAATTGGCGACCAGCTGTTGCGGAAAACTTTTCGCTGTTATAATCAATGTAAGCTTCACCAATGACCGTTTTACTTGCACCATCTGGCGTTACAAACATACCACGGGCAACTCGCTCTTTCTGGGGATTAAGACCTGTAAAATCAGTGGAGTTAAACAGATTTCCATTGGTATAGCTTCCTATACCCACTTTGAAACCATTCATATCAGGTGATAAATATTTAAGCTTGAGTAGGTAAGAATCTCCTTCTGATGGGTCATAGCCATTACCCGCATCAGCTTGGATAGTATGGATTTGAACCTTGCCCGTTAAAGACCCTAAGGATGTATCACCATTTTTTAATTCATATGCTGAGACTGATGTAGACAAAGCAGATGTGATTAACGCTGTTAGTAATGTGCGCTGATTAACTGTCATTTTGAACTCCCTCTTCCTTTAGTTTTATTATTAAAATATTAGTAAGTTATTATTTTTAATGGAATTTTAAATTCCCTTACTTTTTACAACAGAATAATGTTTATGTCAAACTTCTTAAATAATTAAGTAATAATACTGACGACTTGGTCCCCGTGCTTTTATCAGCAAATGCTTCCTTTAACTGACTGGTTTTCAGTTCTGAGTACTTTTCATTATTTAAAAGTGAGCAAACAGAAAAATACAATCTTTATTAGAAACCCCTAACAAGCTGTCAGGTAAAACTATAATGAGATTAAATGATAATTTGATGCTGGAATTGTTTTATTTATAAATATGGAATCAGCAATAGCCTATATATTTATCATCCTTCTATCAGCTATATCCTGGCATTATTCGGTGAAAGGTTTTGGTAAAGCAGTCGTAGGTTCAACTTTAACTGTTACAGTTTTTTTCCAATTATTAGTTATTTTTACTGCCGGGTATTTTGATCCATTTTTTACTCCAGCCTTAATTTTTATAGCTATTTTAACTGCCATAATCACATCAATTACAGGCATCCCCTTCATTCTATGGAGAAAGCATAACAACCATTAAAATCTCATAACCAATCACTATAGTGAATGAATAAAATTAAATGAGGAATTAATGGCAACAGGAGTCACTTTAATATGACAATAGATTCGGCCTTGTTGACAGAAAATACTAAAGAGATTTTTTCCTATTTGAAAATGAATACGAAAAAGTATTTTCAAGCCGGTTAAGCACTTCATCAAGCAAGTTGTCTTCGGCGGTAATCGAGTAATGACGCAAAGAAGCGAACTTGTTGTGTAAATCATTCACTTGTTTTTCATTACCTGGAAGCAGGACTTCTCCATCATCATCGATGATCAATGTTTCTTCCAAAGCCTCTTGCCATGAAATCCTCGAATCAGAAGCATCCCTGTAGATTTGATCAAATGGTATTGGCATGTTTCCTCCTTGTTATTCTTTATCGCTAATGAATAAAGTGACACTTTGAAGCTGAATGAGGCGCTCGAGCAAAAAGCCCGGAAGAGTCTGTCTCAAGCAATCGAGTTAGCTTTAGAATATCTTTTAATTCTTTTGAAGGATGTGAATACCTCATTATTAAAATCAAACCTTCAAGAAAATCCACTCTATTCCAGAACGGTTTAACCAAATGTTTTAGTCGCAAACAATCTTCAATCTGAGGTTGAAAGAAGGTAAAGCCGACGCCATCATCTGATACATGCGCAACATGCGCATTGAGCCTTAATGGAGCGCCTGCATTATCATGAATACTAATGACTTTTTTAGAACCAACAGGTAACTCAGGAATATCTTTTATAAATATTCCCTTCATTCCAATATCACTGGTTTGAAAGTTTTTTTTAGAACTAAAAAGGCCACGCTGCTCTAGACATGCAGATATTCTGCAACTGGTTCTGTAATGGTGGCGTTTATCATTCATTGGCTAAATAAGAATAAAGTTAAATATTAATGTTATATTACATTCTTGTTACAACTTGAAATATAGCCTGATATTGATAATTATCAATCAAGTAAGAGAACTAAAATCTTAAAGTTGCCTAGATTAGGAATAAGAGGAATCAGGGGAATCACAAGTCTGTTTGCTTCATTTACGCAAAACTGATCACCGCTGTAATTCAATCCCCAGAGTTGGGAGGGCCGCGCCTGATATAGGCAATTGCATATCCCATGACTAACAAGAAAAATGGCGGACCCCACATTGCAAAATAAACAAAGCCATTAAGATCCTGACCTGAAACCAAAGCATTAAGTCCACCAACCCATAAAGCCAGAAAAACTATCCAGCCCCACATCCAGGTATTTATCTTCATTTACAATTCATCCAAAACAGGTTTTTATCCATTATAGACAATGCGATATTATCCAAACAATACATCCAGTTCGCTTACAACTTGTGTTATAAATAATTAAGATTTTCCAAGCAGTTACCTTAAAAGCACACAAAAATAACAACAGGTACTATGAATAAAACCTTTCAACAGGCATCGTCTCGATTCATTCGTGGGTTGGCCAATATGCTTGTCCCATTTCGTGGATGGATTGGAGAACTCAAGGACACCAAAGTTCTCAGAACAGACATATTGGCAGGCATTACTGTCGCAATGGTACTGATCCCTCAATCCATGGCTTATGCGCAACTGGCAGGCCTGCCGCCCTACTACGGACTTTACGCCTCCTTCCTGCCTCCAATCATCGCAGCTCTCATGGGTTCATCACGGCAATTGCAAACTGGCCCGGTTGCTGTCGTTTCACTGTTAACAGCTGCTTCACTGGAGCCTCTTGCCAGTGCAGGCACAGAAGGTTTTATCGCGTACGCCATCATGCTTGCGGCTATGGTGGGTATCTTCCAGATAGCCCTGGGGGTTTTCCGGCTCGGCGAACTGGTTGATTTTCTCTCTCACCCGGTTGTCCTGGGTTTTACCAATGCCGCTGCATTGATTATTGCCACGTCGCAACTCAGTAAACTTTTTGGCATTGATATTGAGCGGTCAGAGTACTACCTTGAAAATATCTGGCGGGTTTTATCAGCGATACTTGAACAACCACACTGGCCAACGGTGATGATGGCTGCCATCACTTTCTTGATTCTCGGTGTTCTCGGTCGTCTTTATCCTCGTGTACCCGGTGTCCTGGTTGCCGTTGTTTTTACCACGGTATTATCCTATATGCTGAACTACAACGAGGAAGGCGGAGCTATTGTAGGCTCGATTCCGGCCGGCCTGCCCGACTTTTCATTACCTCAGATCGACTGGAATGTTCTCACCCAGCTAATCAGTACCGCGTTTGTCATTTCTCTGGTTGGTTTTATGGAAGCCATTTCAGTAGCAAAAGCCATGGCGATTCGTACCAAGCAACGACTGAATGCCAATCAGGAACTCTTCGGCCAGGGCGTATCGAATGTCATCTCTTCCCTGTCGCAGGGATACCCGGTATCAGGATCCTTCTCACGCTCGGCGGTAAACTTTAACAATGGTGCCATTACCGGCTTCTCTTCTGTTGTCACCGGCGCTATTGTGGGTATTACCCTGATCTTCTTCACACCACTGCTATATCACTTGCCACAAGCTACGTTGGCTGCCGTTATCATAGTAGCGGTTATAAAACTGATTAAATTAAAACCAATCAAGCACGAGTGGGATGTGCAACCTCACGATGCCATCGTATCGGTTATCACGTTTTTCCTGACGATTCTAATGGCACCACACCTGGACAAAGGCATGCTAATCGGTGTCATGCTTTCTCTCGGTCTGTATGTATGGCGCAGTCGAAGACCGCATATGGCTGTCTTGTCCCGTCATGCAGATGATACTTTGCGCGATGCCCAGGCCCATATCCTGAAAACCTGTGAACATATCACCGTTATCCGCTTTGACGGTCCCTTGTATTTTGCCAATGCCGGTTATTTTGAGGCCAAGGTGCTGGAAAGGCTGTCAGCCAGTCCAAACCTGAAATATCTGTTGATCGATGCAGAAGGCATCAACGAGATTGATGCAACCGGTGAGGAAATGCTACATGACCTTATTGTGCGTCTTAACAAGATGGGAATTGAATTGGTCTTCTCCCGCGCCAAAATGTCCTTGGTGCATATGTTCAACCGAATGCACCTGACTGAGATGCTAGGTAACAAGACGCAATTTCGAACGCGGACAAAAGGACTCAGGTATTGCTGGCAGAACATCATTGATAACAACCAATGTAAAAAAAACTGCCCGGCTGAATGCCCATTGAATTTTCACGATAACCCGGTGATTCTGAAAAAAACCGATCCAGATGAAACTGAAAAACTGGAAACTGAAAACAATTAGTTACCGCTAGCCTCCCTAAAATTTTCATTATCTTTCCCGCCATCTTTTTGCCTCTTCCCGTTCATATTGCCGTTCTTTCTTGCGCATCTCTTATTTGTACTTTTTCTGTTCTTTATTAGCCTTCCAGCCCTTGCCTTCTGGGAGACTCGCCAAAAATGAAGAAGCACTGAATGTGACAATAAGTAATGTAGCTAGTGGCAGAATGAGAGATTTTTTTATTTTTTAATCCTTAAATAGAAATCTTCGTCAAAATATTAGTGGGTTATAACTGAACAAAAGCTGAACATGTTCAAGAAGACAAATTTACAGCTTTACGATGATCATTTGGGCTTATACCACGCACTCGCTTGAATGCGGCGCTAAATGCATAGGGCGTTGCATATCCTACCTTCTCGGCCACAGTCCCAACCGTCTCATCAGGATGAGATAACAAATCAGCTGCCAAGGCCATACGCCAGTTTTTTAGAAAAGTCATAGGAGCTTCACCAACCAGTGCCTGAAAACGCCTTGATAATGATGCACGTGATGCACCAGATTCTGCAGCAAGGCTTTCCAGTGTCCAGCGATGGGCAGGATTGTCATGCATAATCTTTAAGGCACGCTCAACAATGCGGTCACCCTGGTATCGCCACCACTCCGGACGGCTCGTATCCTGTTGCGCAAACCAGGCTTTAAGTACCGCCGTGACCAGTAAATCAAGTAACCGGTCCAGTACAGCAGCCTGGCCAGGCTCATCTTTGATAACCTCATCGCATAGCAATTCAACCAGTGGCGATTCCCAATCTTCATGAGTCAAGGAGATGACAGGAGGCAGAGCACGTAACAGGCGATCGCTGATATCACTAAGATGTTCATAAGCACCGATGAGAAACAAGGTAGAGCCTTCGGCATCATTACCCCAGGTTCTTACGCCATGCATCATTGCATCATGTAATGAGTTCCCTTCTAAATCACAACAGTTTTGCCCTGGGTGAATAATAATCTGCGGGTTTGAACCCGCCTCGTCTGAAAGATTGTAATGCATTGGCGTGCGAATCACCGCGATGTCCCCGGGGCCAAGCTGAAAAGCATCGCCATCATCTGGGGTTAACCAGAGTTTTCCTGTGACTCCGGCAATTAGGGTCAATGGTGAATTTGCGACATCCCTAAGACACCACGGCGAATTCATAACAGCTCGTAGCGCAAAGGCACCCCGTGCACGTGGCGCATCCAATAATCCACCCAATGTATCCATTTGGCCAATTATAGACGAATACGTATGAATCTGAGTATTTCAGAAATGGTGATCCTGGTACTTGTAAATTACCTTTATTTGTAAGTAAAGCACTACTGAGTAACAGATGAATACGGAGACGTTCCTAATCTCAAATTCGAAACAAATGACCATGCATCGGCTGGTCGAGAAAGTGATCAAAAACAATTTTTCAGGAGATAGCCATGAATAACACTACATATACTGTTCAGAAATCCAATGAGATCACCCTGGTAGTCGGTGGAACCGGGAAAACCGGCCGTCGTGTCGCCGAGCGTCTACAGTCGCTTGGTATAGAAACCCGTATCACATCACGTTCAGCCTCACCATCATTCGACTGGAACAATTCCAACAATTGGGAAAATGTTCTGGATGGCGTCACTGCCGCTTACATCAGCTATGCACCAGACCTCGCCATACCCGGCGCCACAGATGCGATTAAGAATTTTGTTGATTTAGCCGTATTAAAGGGTGTTAAGCGCCTGGTGTTATTATCGGGCCGTGGAGAACAGGAGGCCCAGGCTTGTGAACAAATTATTCAGGCAACCGATGTTGAGTGGACAATAGTCCGGGCAAGTTGGTTCATGCAAAATTTCTCTGAAGGCGAATTTCTCTCAATGGTGCAAGCAGGTGCTATTACCTTACCAGCTTCAGATGTTCCGGAACCTTTCATTGATATAAATGATATCGCCGATGTTGCAGTGGCCGCATTAACCGAAGAAGGACACGCCTACGAAATATATGAAGTCACCGGGCCTCGTCTCATGACGTTTACCGAAGTGGCAGCGGAAATTTCTGAAGTTATTAACCACAATGTGCAATTTATACAAATACCGAAAACCGATTTTAACCAGGCAATCATTGATTCAGGTGCTCCCGCTGACATTACCTGGTTACTTAATTATCTTTTTGAAACTGTATTGGATGGGAGAAACTCATACATTAGTGATGGCGTGCAGCGTGCACTGGGGCGTGAACCTGCAGACTTCCGTGATTTTGTCCAGCGTATAGCAGCTCGTGGCAACTGGGAACAAAACAGTGAAGAGGATGCAGCCTGATTCAGTCATGCTTTTAGGTTTTCAAAACGATCATACGATGCAGCTAACAAGATACAGCTAAACAAGGAATCTTAATTAAACACTGCTTACAGCGATAACCTTGGAAGCGATAACCCTTTGAGGGTAAAGGTCGCGATAGGGCTTTCAGTGCTACCGGGCTAATACCTGGCGTAATTTTACTTGAAAATCGTGGTCAGATGTTTCTAAACCCATCACCGCCACTACCTGTCGGTTCTTTGTAAGCAAAACTGCCTGACTGTCATGTGCTCCATATGTAAGGGCAAATGCACGGCCCTGTGGTGTGCCAAGGTCAGCGACAATGAAATTGATATTCGATTCAAAATCCGATCGCATTCTCTTCAATCGCATGAGTGCCTCACCGCCCGATGGTGAATAATTTTCATAGGCTAACACGACCGCAGGCTTGTCATCGTTAAGTAGAGACAGATCACTGCTAATGGGAGTCGGTATAAATTGAAGCACCAAATAGCCCAACAAAAGAACCGAAACCGTTGTTGATGTAATGATTAAAAACCTTTTCATGAGGCAAATACTAGCGATTTTTGCGAAAAGGTTTACTGCCAAACAATATGGTTTTATCAGTGGTCAGGGGCCAGCGGTCAGCCGTCACCAGTTACGAATGAAAAATTTTAATAGAATGGTAAAAACTTCAAATGGATTTATTGTAATCACAATCTTTGCAGCCCAAGTCAGCTACTAATTTGCCTTTTAATTTTCGAGAGCCTGTAAATAATTCTGTGTAACTGCTTTAGTATTAATTAGCCCTCCTGAATCTATTCAGAACTGTTCTTCTAATAATGAATTCTGGGCTTCACCTAACTCAAATATCTGCTAAATTTACGCCTACCAACAC
>CALAZS010000219.1 GCA_937926265.1 uncultured Gammaproteobacteria bacterium | reverse complement strand
CTTCACTTTTACTCCAAAATCTATATAATTCGCCGTTTATTTTTTCCGGTAGTGGTTTTGCATTATTTCCGGATCCCATAGGTTACTGATTTTTAAGGTTATTAATATGGTAAGCATTCGTTTATCAAGAGGCGGTTCTAAAAAGCGTCCTTTTTACCACATTGTTGCTGCTGATCATCGCAGAGCACGCGACAGCCGTTACATTGAAAGACTGGGTTTTTACAATCCACTGGCTCGTGGTGGTGAAGAAGAACTTCGCATCGATCTGGATCGCATCAATCACTGGGTTTCCCAGGGTGCGCAGCCATCTGATCGTGTTAAGACACTTATTAAACAAGCTTCTGCTTCTGCATAAGATTGTCTCAGCCTGAGGATAATCTGGTTATCCTCGGACATGTTTCCGGGGTATACGGTGTTAAAGGCTGGCTGAAAATTCATTCTGAAACGGATCCTGTTCAGAATGTCTTAAAATACAAACCCTGGTTTGTATTGATTCATAAGGAGTGGAAACAGCTCCTGCCGGTTCAGGGAAAGAAACACGGGAAAGGGGTCATCGTTCAGCTTGAAGGTTTTGTAGATCGTGACCAGGCTGCTGAACTTAAGGGTAGCAAAATTGCGGTAAGACGAGAGCAACTGCCTGATGTTTCCTCAGAAGGTGAGTTTTACTGGGCAGACCTTGAGGGACTGCAGGTGAAAACAACCGATGGTTTTGAACTGGGCAGAATATCGCACTTGTTCGAAACCGGTTCCAACGACGTTATGGTGATCGTTGGAGACAAGGAAAGGCTGGTGCCATTCATACCTGATCAGGTTGTTCAGGACATTGATCTGGAAAATGGTTTGATGACAGTCGATTGGGATAAGGATTTCTAAAAAATAGGTTTACTTAACAGGTTACTGGAGAGGGCGCCATGCGCTTTGATGTCATAACGCTCTTTCCCGAAATGATGCAGGCTTTAGCCGCCGGTGTAATTGGCAGGGCACAGCAGAAAGGCATCATTGATTTACATTGCTGGAACCCACGTGATTACACTCACGATGTGCATAAGACTGTAGATGACAGGCCTTATGGTGGCGGGCCCGGAATGGTAATGAAGGTTGAGCCTTTGGATAAGGCCATAATCGAAGCAAAACAGGCTTCACCTTCAGCTAAAATGATTTATTTAAGTCCCCAGGGACAACCTTTGACGCAGGCACTGGCAAGTGATCTGTCAAAGGAAAACAGCTTGATGCTGTTATGCGGTCGTTACGAAGGCATCGATGAAAGACTGCTGAAAAAGCATGTCGACATGGAAATTTCTATTGGTGACTACGTGTTATCCGGTGGTGAACTGCCGGCGATGGTATTGATAGATTCAGTAAGTCGATTAATACCGGGTGTGCTAGGCCACGATGAGTCAGCGGTACAGGACTCCCATGTGAATGGACTGTTGGATTGCCCACACTATACCAGGCCGGAAACACTGGAAGGTGAGCAGGTGCCAGAGGTGCTGTTAAGTGGTAACCATAAAGCTATTGAGCAATGGAGACTGCAGCAGTCACTGGTAAGAACCCGGGAAAGACGGCCGGACCTGTTTGAACAGTATCAGCTCACAGACAGCGAACAGAATTTAATTGAACAGTACGATGCAATGTTAAAGACATTGCCTGATAAGGAGCACAACCATGACTAACATTATTCAGGAACTCGAAAACGAGCAAATGAGTAAAGAGATCCCTGAGTTTGGCCCGGGTGATACCCTGGTTGTTCAGGTAAAAGTAAAAGAAGGTGAGCGTGAGCGTTTGCAGGCTTTTGAAGGTGTCTGCATTGCCAAGAAAAACCGCGGCCTGAATTCTTCATTTACCGTTCGCAAGATTTCACACGGCGAAGGTGTTGAGCGTGTATTTCAGACCCACAGTCCGCTGGTAAATGAAATCCAGGTTAAGCGTCGTGGTGATGTAAGACGTGCGAAGCTTTACTATTTGCGTGGACGTACTGGTAAGGCTGCACGTATCAAAGAAAAACTTTCTTAATTCAGACGCTTTATCTTTTACTGAATTTCTGCGTTATTTTTGTACTCGATTGATCACGTATTGTTTATACGCTCACAATCTCCGTGCAAAAATGTCTTGAACTTCAGCAAAATCTTAAAGCGCTGTAGTTGAGTGTGATTTTCTTGTCTTGCACTCAACCAAGCGAATTTAAAGTTCTGAGAGGATTGTAATTTTTAGCCATCCTGCGCCAGCAAAGCCTGAGTAGCACAGGGATCCATAAAAAAGCCGGAA
>CALAZS010000218.1 GCA_937926265.1 uncultured Gammaproteobacteria bacterium | reverse complement strand
CATGAAGATACAATCAAGCTTGATGAATTTTTTTAATATTGATTTGGTATTATCAATAGATCGCATCACCGTGGACTCGGTAATTTCAAGTTCAAGGTTTTCTGGTGGCAAACCGGATTCAGTAAGTATGCTTCTTACATCATCAACGAGATGTTTCATATCAAATTGCTTGGCTGAAATATTAACACTCATGACGGCTTTCCTGCTAACAAGTTTCTGCTCAAGCCATTGATTCATTTGATAGCATGACATTGATAAAACCCATTGCCCAATGGGTACAATAAGGCCGGAATCTTCTGCGATATCGATAAAATCAACTGGTGGCATCATACCCTTTTCAGGATGTTTCCAACGTAGCAATGCTTCAAACCCTACAAGTTTATTATCTGATAAGCGATACTGTGGCTGATAGTGGATAATTAATTCTTCATTCTCTAGAGCCTTGCGTAAATCAGACTCAAGCGTTATTCGTTGAAGGACCTTTTCAGTCATACCCTCAGAGTAATAACTAAAGGTATTGCGCCCTTCCTCTTTGGATCGGTACATAGCAGCATCGGCATGACGAATCAAGTCTTCACTGTTTTTACCATGCTTGGGATAAATGCTGATACCAATGCTGGCACCTAGAAAAGCTGTTTTATTTTGAATATCAAATGGCTCCTGAAAAACGCCAAGTATTTTTTGAGCAACAATGGCAGCATCTTGTGGACTATTGATGCCATTTAATATGATCGTAAATTCATCACCACCCATTCTAGCAATCGTATCATCTTCGCGAATCAGAACATTCAGGCGGTCGGCCGTCTGTTTTAAAACTTCATCACCAAAACTGTGATCGAAGCTGTCATTTACATTTTTAAATCCATCAAGATCAATAAAAAGTAATGCGAGTTTACGTTTTTTTCGATGGGCTGAGTGAATGGCCTGATTTAAACGGTCATTGAATAAAAGACGGTTAGGGAGCCCAGTAAGGCTATCGTGTTGAGCAAGGTGAGCAAAATTAGACTGACTACGCTTTAGGTTTTCAAGCAACGATTGCTGCTCAGTAATATCTCTTGATGATTCAATAATGCCTTGGATATTGCCTTCTTCATCAATTAAGGGACTAATGGCAACTTCATATACCTTTTGTGTATCTTGGTATCTGGGATGCTTGATTACAGTTTTATAGGAGGCTGAAAGGCTGTGAGCTTCTTCGACAGATTGGTTTTTATAGTTCGTCAGTGTTACTGAGATATCCTCTAGGCCATGCAAGTTTACAATTTTTTTAGCTGCATGGTTCAAACGCAAAATTTCATTATTCGAATTGATAACCAGAATGGGATCAATAACTCCATCAATAACATTTTGAAGGAAACTTCGTTCTTTTAAAATCTCTTCTCGGGTATCTTTTAATTCATCAATAGTATTTTCTAGCGTCGCAAGGCTCTGCTCAATTTTTCTTTGTAATGGATGAAAAATTAATATGGCTTCTAGAACTAGCGCGACCAAGGTGCTTAACCAAATAATTAATTCTAATCTTTCAATTTTAAGTATCGAATTTCGACCTATAATTTCAAGTTCTTCAACCGCTGCATCAAACATAGGTTCAAGTACGTGAGGTCCATATGTTGTCAAAAAAATAAACTCCACTGAAAAGGTATTTAATTTATCCATTGGTTTGTCATACACAGCCCAGGCTCTTTCAAAATAATTTTTCAGGGCGCGGTCAAGCCCTACTGTAGGGTCTTCGAAAATAATCTCGATATTCTCATTGTGTAATCGCGGAATCCCTTGCTCTTGGTCACCTTTTAGAAGAGTTTGATGATTGTTTTTAAGCTTGTGCAGTGTACGACCAACTTGAGATCTAGCCATTTTGAAGTCGGCTTCATCGTTGGTAGTTGCCATCAGGCTTGCAAAATAAGCGACACGGTTAATAAGACCACTTTGATGGCCTGCCATATTAACGACTTTTGCAAAGTCACGTTGTTGAGAAACAATGCGTTGCAGCGTCAGGTAAGATGCTGTAGCTAAGCAAGCAATTATAAGTAATCCAATAATATATCTTACCCGGAAGATATTGGTTGTTTTGAAGGTCATTGTGGTAAAATTAACAATGTGAGAAATTACTAATTCTTGAATTTGTTGCTCCTATTTACCTAGTATATTGTAGGTATCAATAAGAAATCACTTTTTTATCTAAGCATTGTCATTGTCCTGTAACGATTTTGTAATTTTTTTTTACTAAAATTGTTTGTACTTCTCGACCCTTCTTAATTCAGAATACGCTGTATTTTATGTACAAACTACAAATCAAATTAATTCTAATTATTTTTATAGCGCTGGCAGTGCCATCCTGGGCCACCGAACAAGTCAGGTTTGGAGTAATAGGAAGTGGTGCAAAAAAAACCCTCAATAGTCTCTGGTTGCCTCTTTTGAAAGATATGGAAAAAGGTATTTCAATACCAGTAAAGGCAGTTATTTTTGATGACTATGGCGGTACTGTAACGGCATTAAAGGAAGGAAAGATTGATCTCGCATGGATGGGCAACAAGCTTGCTATAGAAGCTGTAGATAATGCTGATGCTGAAATATTTGCCCAAATAAAGAATATGCTTGGCGTTCCGGGTTATTACAGTATGCTTATTGCACATAAAGACAAACCTTTCAGGAATGAGCATGATGTGATGTCCAATTCTAGTGAATTGTATTTTGGTTTCGGTGAGGTTCATTCAACTTCGGGAACAACCGTTCGTCCCGTGCATCAGGTGTCCCAGGCGGATGCTTGA
>CALAZS010000217.1 GCA_937926265.1 uncultured Gammaproteobacteria bacterium | reverse complement strand
CGCAAGGTTCTGGGTAATTACCAGGCCGTCAATTTCATCAAACTCGTTAGGCTTAATCGCATTTGGATCGACAAAATCACTGGGGATTTCTCTTACAGAAAGGGTGCTGGTTGATAGCTTGTCGCCTTTCACCAGGTCTTTTGAAGCAACAACAACTGCAATTGGAGGACTTTTAGGCTTGAGGGCCTCGATCAGATCTGCTTCCCTGGCTTTCAGGTATAGCATGGAAAGGCCGGCGCCAGCAGCACCCAAAGCCAATGCGATCACTAACAGTGATACCGTTTTTTTCCCTGACACGAATTGCCCCCTTTAGTGTGTCTTCGATTTTTAGATTTTATTTATTTCTATTAATCGATTATGAAGTTGTTGTTTTCTCAGGTAAAGCTATAAAGCACTTATAATCAAAAAGGAAAGCCACTCGGTGGAAATGAAGGTGGAAATCCTGAAGGAGGAAACTTGGGCGGTATATACTGACCCACCTGGCTGACTCCTGATGTAATTTGATTTAAACCATTTGTAATTTGTCCCATCGCCTGGGCACCTGATCTAATCTGCGGGCTCAGTTCCGGATACTTGTTCAGGCTGTCATAGTAGTCTGCCAGAGCCGTCCAGTCATCGGTTTCAGGAATTTCAGATAAAGACAGCGCGTAATTATGGCCACGATGTTTCATATTGATGGCTTGCACAAGTGACCCCTGATCAGCTTCACTGGTTCCTATATAACCATCAGGCATATTAGAACCATCGCTTGCCGTGTAATTGGCCGTCAGTAAAACAGCTGGCAAAAACATCAGTACGACAACGTAATCAACCATGGCCTGACCAGAATGAACCCTTGGACCAGAATGAAGCTTCGAATCAGGTTGTAACTTTCTAATAGTGAATTGCTTCACCTTAATAACCCCCTACTTACCTCGTTGGCTACAACCATGGTTCGACCATCATCCTTAAAAATTGTCAGCGTCACAGATTTTGGACCTTTCGTCATGTAAAGCGCATAAGCTGCCTGCCGGGCTTCGGTTTGCTGATCCATGACGATATTCCAGCCTTTGTTGCGGTAATGGTTCTTATAGTAATCATGGTTGGACTTCACCGAGAAACGATTGGATATCATCAAGGTGCGCCCTTTTTTACCTGGGTCATCGCTGATCTGTTCATCGATTACCTGGCTGCCATTCATGCGTGGAAAATTACCACCGTCAGGAAATTTATAGGTTTTATCCTGCAATTTTTCCGGCAGGTCACTGACACTCAGGTATCCCCACGTCCCTGCAGCCACAGGCTGCATCTGGACATTGTAATAATGATCACCATCAATTTTGCCAATCATTGTCCAAGGTGGCATTTCCGTTTCACTTGCATCTTCTTGCCATAGCTTTCGGTAAAAGCCCAGAACTGATGACATGGGTTTCTCCACCTTAAAGCGACGAATACTTAAATTCATCCCCATTGAAGTAACAGAGCCGGCAATACTTTCAACCGTTGCCGATGGTGGTGCCGGAAAATCTTCAGCCACAACACTTACCGGTAGTACCACGGCCAGTAAGGTGAAAAACAAATAACTGCCAGGCCATTTGGCAGTTTTAGAGAATGTGTTTCTAGTAATTCTCACATTTACCACCAGGACATATCAGTACACGCTCATCATTTTCCAGGGCACCGGCCGGAACCTGATCCATTAGATCGGGATCGTTAACAGGATAACCAAATCTCAGGCTGGATGAATGTAAAGAAGGTGCGATAAAACTCATAATATCCAGCACTGTTGAAACCACGCCCCCACTTAAAAGAGTAGTCGGTATCAAACCACCAGACTGGTACACCGTGTGCGCTTTACCGCCAGCCCCCCAACTTTCAGTTAGCACGCCTGCTTTAGCTGTCATTTGCAAATCAAGATCATTCAGAAACAACGGCGCCCGGTTTTCCACCCTTAAAGGCGTGTATGCCGGTGCATTCTCTACGGGTATGCTTAACTGGGCAGAAAATGTGCCATCGACGCTAAAATTCTCATCCGGATTGATGGCATTAAATTTTGCATTCGCGCCAAAAAACTGTAGAACATCACCAATTACATCTGTGATCTTACCAATGGTACCCACAACATAACCCAGGCCAAGCTTGTCTGGTGTACGGTCAGACCCGGATATGCCAACGGACTCACCACTACCTTCGTCATACATCGGTAAGCCATTATGGTAAGTCCATAAAGGATTTCGCAGGCTGGAATCATAACCCATTCTGTCTCTGCCACTGTCTATTGAAACACTGGTATCAGAAAAAAATCGCTGCTTGGCCTCGTTACGAACAACGCTTGCACTTTTGATTGGCAGCATAGTGGAAGAATAACCACCAAAGCCCTCAGGCTGGTCACGTTCATCAATGTAGTTTGCAGTGTATTCCCAGGTGGCATACCTGGCCGCCTGAACAGTAGACTGCTTCATATCGATATATTTCCCAACCGTTGGCACGATAATGAATAAAGGCACCATCACAAAAGCCGCCCCGACAACGAACTCGGTCATTGATTGTCCACGTTGATGTTTTTTAGACGTAAAAATCATGGGCAGTTAGAAACTGTACATTTTAAAGTATTCAACAAATTATTTAACGATGCCAAAGCTGTCTGAATATCCTGTGAAACCCACCATTGCTGCTGGTCAATTGCCAGGGCCATGGTTCTATCAATATAGCTTGTATCTACGAGCCTAGCATCCCAGTAAGGGTTAAAACCGTTAGCCAGTTCTGCTTTACCATCTGAGCGACTGAAATAGCTTAGATCACTGGGTCTGCTAAAGTAAACCTCTGCCTTGGCAATGGCGGCTATTTTGTTACCCGCCGTGTTAGGGTCCAAACTGAAGTGCCCTGTTGATGGACTCTGGGATATATCATCTATATCTTTTTCGAGGGCCACCAGAAAATATGGTGCTGCCAATCCCCAACTTACCGCCGTGGGACTGCCTAATTTTATAGGGTCGGGTTCTCGTTTGGTATCATTATAACGAGGAAGACCGGAATAACCTGGATAGAGGTTATTTTCGGCAACTGCCCAGTCTGGAGCCAAGGCATTTGGTTGCCCCAAAGGTGGACCGGGAACAGGTACCGGCGATCCATTGGCTAACCATATTGTAGGTAAAAAAGCAGGGCTGTTGCCATAAAAATCGGGTTCGACCTGGCCAAGTTTGGTTTTCTTCCATCCTGTTTTTTTACGAATCTGCTTGTCAAAAAAACCACCCTGCGGCTGGGCAAGCAGCATAAAGGTTTTCTTGCTTTTACTGGACATATCCGTAATTGGATTGACCTGGTCTGCCGTCGCAGCCACCTGTGCACCACCTACCCCGAAAGGCGCACTGACAGTAAACGAAGGAGAGATATCGACTAAGTCTTCATATCCAACCGGTGTCCAAATTTCCGTTTTCACAAAGATCCCCAGTCGAAGGCTCATTCCTACCTGGTCGGAAGCAGTCCATATGTAATGCTGCTCTTTTTTCTTTCCCTTGCCCGAGGTCCGGTAACGTAGATCTGTACCACCATGGCGACGCAAATCAATTTCAAAATTAAACCCGGCACTACCCCTGATCAATCCAAGGTTTACATTAAACTTAACATTTATCGGAGGAAACAGAGGAATAGCCCAGCCACCATGCTCCTCGTCACAGACATTTAACCCACTTTTGCCATAGATGGGCTGCCCGGAACATTGCCGATGAATCGAATATGGATCCCTTGAGGCATTGACCATTGCGGCCAAACGCTCCATTCCAGCTTTTTGTGCTGGCTTGTGAGGCTTATCTGCCAACGGAAGATAGGG
>CALAZS010000216.1 GCA_937926265.1 uncultured Gammaproteobacteria bacterium | reverse complement strand
CATGATCTCCTGATATTTTCGCCGGAAGCCTACGCCGGTTTATTTGAGAGTTACAACAAAGCCCTGTGGCCATATCAGGTACCCCTGGTTATGGCGTCGCTGGTTTTATTGGTTGGGCTCAGATTAAAGCCTGCTGCCTTTGGCAAAATCACACTGGTTTCTCTTGCCCTGGCATGGTTGTTTGTCGGTTTGTGGTTTATAGAAGGTTACTACAGCCAGTTAAATCCAATGGCTGAATCGTTCATTTATTTTTTTGTTATTCAGGCTGTTTTTCTGTTCTGGGCATCAATTAATACCAATCCGCAAGTATTTAGTGATTATGATAATTTCGATAAAAAGCCCATTTATCATCTTGGTTGGGTAGTGCTTATTTATGCTTATTTTCTGCACCCATTATTGTTGTTTCAAACGGGAAGACAGTTCAACGGACTGGAATTTTTATTTGTGGCTCCTGATGCTACGGCAATTGCTACCCTGGGCTTTTTGCTGGTTATCAGGCCAAAAGCATACGCCTTGCTGATGGTGATGCCCCTGTTATGGCTATTGCTTAGTCTGCTGACTTATATGGCCTTTTAATTTAACTGCTCATGTTATCGCCAGGCTATCCAGTTACATGAATACGGCAAACCGGCTATAGAGTGCGGCAATATTGTTAATAAGCCTACTTCATAAAGGGAATTTAACAACAGCTTTATTCCATAATCTCACACATTATCACTCTACTTTATCAGTCTGGCGGGGATTGGCTCATGTTAAACAAAATCAATTTAGTGCTTTTGTCTGTACTCATTACTTTTTCCGGATTAGCAGTTGCCCAATCAAATCCATTATCTAATCAGTTATCAAATTTGGTAAAAGTTACTCCGCTTGGCAGCCATGAGGGTGAGTTCTGCCGTTACGACAGGGCGCTGGTTTTTGAAGATCCTAATGGTACGCGCATTCTCTATGATGTTGGCCGGACAGTGGCAGGGGCTGATGACGAACGGCTCGGAAATATCGATATAGTGCTGGTATCCCACATGCATGGCGATCATGTAGGTGACAAGCATCTATCTGATCCTGGTGCAGGTAGCTGTGCCAAACCTGAATTTACTGTAGATGTTGCCAGTGTCACCAACACGGTACAGATCGCACATAAAAAGCAGGCCAAAATTATCACCGGCAGCGAGATGCCAAAGTTTTTTTCCAAAAAGCTGGAACAGGTTGGTGGTAACCCATCAGATTCGCAGTTGGTCAGGTTTGGAGGTTCCAGGGAAGTCAATGGTATTCAGATAACCACAGTGCCTGCTGCTCATTCAAATGGTGTTTCTGGCAGGTTTGTCGGTGGCAAGCTTGGACAGTTACTCGATGCTGCAGGTGTAACGGCCTATGCCGGTCCACCAACCGGTTACGTCATTACATTCAGCAATGGCCTGGTTGCTTACCTGTCAGGCGATACTGGCATAACAGCAGAACAGAAAGCTGTGGTTGCTGACCATTACCAGGCCAAATTAGCCGTAATCAACATTGGAAATACTTTCACAACCGGTCCGAAAGAAGCGGCTTACGTAATTAACGAGCTGATTAAACCGGTTTCAGTGATTGCATCCCATGCCAATGAGCAGGCTACTGAATCTGGAAAATTATTACCTGATACGCGAACTGCGCATTTTACCGAGGCATCCTCGGTTCCTGTTCATCTGCCCCTCAGTGGCATGACAATGGCCTTCGATAAAACCGGTATGTGCGTTTCCAACTGCAGGTAAAATCTCCTAAAACCGGTCTCATGCCTGGTAGTCTTGCTGGGTTTCTGGCTGGATTTCTGACTGGATTTCTGACTGGCACTCTGGCTTATCCCCTTTGCTTTTGCACTGTGCTGAAGGTGTAGTGGTTTATGCATGTTTTTCTGTCATCTGGTTAACTTATTGATTTTAAATAATAATTTACGGTTATTTTTATTACTTGGGCTATAAAAAAAACTTTTATGAATATTTCTTGTACAAAAATGTACAAAGTAACTATATTTGTAGGTAAATATTGTACAAATAGTAACAAGCCATATTCAGGAGTGCGCTATGTATATCTCAGTAACCGGTCTTGAATTGCAGTCTCCCTGGAAATTGCTGATCTTTTACAGCAATGCGATTCCATCTTTACTTGAGGCTAAGAGCTCCCGGGGAAATGTTTCAGTTGAAGTCAGGAATATGAACGGAGTCAAACATACATTGAGTGTCTGGGAGTCTGAAGAGCATATGAAAAAATTCATGTACTCAAGTGACAACAAAAAAGCCATAGAGGCATTTACCAAAGCTGCCAAAAGCAAAATCCTGGGATTTAACTCGGAAGAAGTGCCTGACTGGAAACAGCTACACAAGATGTGGCTCAGTAATGAGCAGGACTACATGGCAACTCACTAGTTGAATTAAATGAATGCAGTAACAACAGAAAAAATCATCATACCCCGGTCAGCCCTGTTTTTAGGATATTCCGGGCTTGTACCTTTCGTGGTGCTCTCACTGCTGCTTTGGTGGAGTCCGGCTCACTATGGAGAGCAAATACAGCATGCTCTTTGGCTATACGCAGTCATCATATTGTCATTTATGGGTGCTGTTCACTGGGGTGTGGCGATGGCAAAGCCATATGACTCAGATACGGGTGAACCGGATAAAAGAATGCTCTTGTTAAGTGTTATACCGGCATTGGTTGCATGGTTTGCATCATTTGTCGGCGGGTTGGCGCAATGGTCGATTCTGTATATCGCCTTTACAGGTCTTTGTGTGCTCGATACGGAAAGTACCAAGCGTGGTGACTTGCCTGCGTGGTACCCAATGTTAAGGGTACCACTGACAATTATCGTTGTTCTCAGTTTAATCAATGCCCAGTTGGCCATTGCAATAGCTTAAGTGTTTAAGGAATTTAAAATGAATGAGTCTTTGAAAAACAGAAATCGCCAAAAGATAATGATGAACGTTAACCAGGTTAACGATACAGAATGCTGGAATTGGCGTGGCCAGATTTCCCATAGCGGCTATGGCCGTATCCTGTTAAAAGGTGATGATGGTAATAAAATGCATAGTGCTCACCGTGCCAGTTACGAACTGTTTACCGGTGAAATAGATAAGGATGGCATCATTGTTCAGTCATGTGGAAACAGGTTATGTGTTAACCCGTCTCATCTTAAACAGGTTTTTTCAGTCGCCTAAATCCAGTTAATCCATTAGATCGATTTATCAGGCGTTTTGTGGAAGGTCGACCGCATACTGCAGAAGTATATCCATCTCAATATATTTCAGAACATTTTTATGAGTGGCCATCAGTGATATCCGTGGAGCAGCACCTCCTTCATAGGCTTCTTTCCAGCGCAGGGCACAAACACACCATTTGTCACCAGCTTTAAGACCGGGAAAATCAAACTGGGGAACAGGTGTGCTTAAGTCATTTCCCTTGCTCTTGGAAAAATCCAGGAATTCATCTGTGACAATGGCGCAGACTGTGTGAGAGCCATAGTCGTTATCGCCAGTGTGACAACTGCCGTCACGATAAAAGCCGGTTTTAGGGGAAACTGAACAGGTTTCCAGGGGCAGATCTAGGACGTTAAACTGCTGATTCATTTGTTAATCGTTATCTGGTTGAGAATCAGCTGATAATAGCTCGGTGAAGAAAACAGTGTCCTCGTGTATAACGTGTTTTTCAAACCAGTCAGTCATGATCTGGATAAGTTCCGTTGAAGCTGTGTCAGACAGTTCGTTGTTCATACAGGATAAAATCAGGTCATTCAGATCATAGAGTATGCGCTCATGCTGACTGGTGTGGCTATCCAGTTTGTCATAGCCAAGCTGCTCCAAAAGCTTTTCTTCATGATCAAAATGTTCTCTGGCCAGATCGTTAATTTCAACAAGTGCTTCTAAAAACCTGGCAGGATTTTCATTAACCTCTTTATCGGTTTTAACAAACTGCATCAGCTCCATCAACTGCTCATGCTGTTGATCAATCAGTGCAATATCTGCTTTTTGTTTTTCATCCAGTTTGTGCATATAAATTGTTGAAGTTATGGATTCTATGAATAAAACGATGGTTTTTTAGAATAGATAAAATTGACTTTTTTTACAAAAATGTAAATAAGTAGCTGAATATTATCAATTTAAGGGGTGTAATGTGAGGACTTTTGTCTCAGTTTTGACTTTTGTCGGTTTGCTTGCTGCAGGGTTAAGCCAGGCAGGTGAGGGTAAACCCTTTGTTGATTTCGAGGGTCAGTACAAAACCGTTGAAGACTATTTTGACAATGAAAAATGGACTGTGGTAATGATATGGCGACACGATTGCCACATTTGCAACCAGGAAATCGACAGTTACGCTTTTTTTCATGACGGCAATCCGGCTGCCAATGTGCTGGGCCTGAGTATTGATGGCATGGCCAAAAAAGCCGATGCTGAAAATTTTATTGCAGCCTATGACCTGCCGTTCGAGAATCTTTTGGGTGAAATAGGCGATGTGGCAAAGTATTATCAGGACCTAACCGGCCGTCGTTTTCTGGGAACGCCGAGTTTTCTGATCTTCAATCCGCAGGGGCAATTAGCTGCTAACCGGGTTGGCGCGGTAGCACCAGAGATGATTAGCAATTTCATACGTCGCTCAACCAGCTCAAGTAAAGAGTGACCGCTGGAAATGCACCGAATTCCACCAATAATTCACAAACCCATTTTTGACAAATGGTATGCATAACCAGCAGTCGATTTTTTTGACAAATGCATTAACAGCTAGTTGCTATAACCATAGATATCAAATGTAAATCATTGGATTAATCTCAAGAAAATTTAATCTAAGTCGATACAAACACTATAAGATTTAAATTTTCTGTTTATGCAAATTAACAAAATTACATTTTGGTTGGCTCTTGATATCGCCCTCGTAGTCGTACTTTTTTGGGCTTATCTGTTTGCAGATTACCGTATTTCCGTTGCGAACCAGCAGTTTCGCGAGTCCAGTATGTTGGCAGACATGCTGCGCCAGTCATCTGATGATTTAACACGCATGGTTCGTACTTACGTTGTTACGCTGGATCCCCGTTATAAAAAACATTTTCAGGAAATCCTTGATGTTCGTGATGGTAAAAGCCCGCGACCATCACAACGGGATAAGATTTACTGGGACCTGGTCATGCAGGATGATGTAAGGCCTTATCCATTTGCGGATGCCATATCCCTTGTAGATCTTATGAAGGAAAAAGGCTTCACTGATGAAGAGTTTGATTTGCTCAAAGCGGGAAAGGAAGCATCAGATAAATTGGCACAAATTGAATTCCAGGCGATGTCCCTGGTTGAAAAGGAAAATTTCTCAAGAGAGGATCATGACAAAGCCATCTTGATGCTCCATGACCAGGATTACCATAATTATAAAAAAGGTATTATGCAGCCTATTGCCAGGTTTCAGGACCTGGTTGAAACCCGAACCCTGTCACAAATTAACCGGGCTGAAAAAATTGCAGACTTCATTAATTTTTTATTTGTGCTTTTCAGTTTCATTGTCCTGGTGCTGATATACAAACAAATTCAGCATAATCGTAATGAAGCAAAAATTCTTCAATCGCTTGTGGATGCAAAAACACAGGATCTTTTAAAAGCCAAAGAGCAGGCTGAAGCTGCCAACCTGGCTAAATCTCAGTTTATCTCCACTATCAGCCACGAATTAAAAACGCCTCTCAATGCCATCATTGGGTTTGCTGGCTTGCTTGAATATGATGAAAAGTTGAGTCATGAGTCGAAAGACAGTGTCGATGAAATTAAGTCGGCTTCAGGCCACCTGTCTACCATGGTGGATGCCGTAATAGAGTATGCCAACCTTGATGCAGTTGAGTCACGTATCTCTCTTCATGAAGTGGATGTTACTTCATCCATTGAGGATGCCTGTAAAAAGTTCCAAGATGAACTGGAAAACCGACAGTTGATGCTTAGCCTGCAGTTGGAGCCTGGATTAACCGCCTGGTCAGACTCGGCCCAGTTACATAATGCTTTTAAAAAGCTGATATCCAACGCCATCAAGTTCAACAGGGACAATGGTAAGATAACGATAACCTCTGGAAAAACCGTCAATAACAAAATAAAGATTTCATTTATTGATACCGGTATTGGTATTGCCGAGGAGAATCTTGATAAGGTCTTTCAGCCACTTAACAGGCTCGGCGCTCAAAATACTGAAGTGGGTGGTATCGGTATCGGTTTAAGTACAGCCAAGCGCCTGATCGAATTAATGGGAGGCACGATCAGTTTCAAAAGCTCAGTTGGTGCCGGGTCAACTTTCTGTATTGAGTTGCCCCCGGCAGAGTAATTCTTTTTAGCTGGTTGCCTTTTCCTGGCGCTGCATCCAGAAATCCAGGCCCTGGGCGCATAGCTCATTATCAGAACCGATCAGGTAATCCAACTCATCATTGCTGATGTTACAACCGTGTTCTTTAGCTTTTTCCCGGTGGTAGGTCTTTATCCTTTCGTGCACTTCTTCATAGCGGTTTTCAATCGGCAGCGTTGTAATCAGTTCAACATAGGCATCCAGGTCTTTATGCAGTTTGTCCCGATAGTCAGCTGGATGTTCCAAAACACCATAGTGGGTCAGGTACATACGCTCTGGAGATAGTTCCAGTAACTTATCAATGCTTTGGTGCCAGGCAGGAGGATCGAGTTGTACAGGGCTGGTAACAGGTGTCAGATAATGCCCTTTATCGGTAGTTAACTCCGGGTAAGCGTTGCCAAAGACATCGCCGGTAAAAATACCTTTTGAGCGTTCATCCCAGACACACAGATGATGGCGTGCATGGCCGGGAGCATCCAGCAGTACCAGCTTGCGCCCGTTTAAATCAAGCTGCATGCCATCCACGGTTTCAACCACTCGTTCCTGCGGAATAGGTATGAGCTGGCCAAAAGACTTTTTAAAATTGTCTTCGCCGTAAACAGCTGAAGCACCAGCCTGCAGTTTTGAAGGGTCAATCATATGGCGTGAGCCATAGGGGTGAACATAGAGGGTTGCAGCAGGCAGTGCCTGCATTAACTGGCCTGCACCACCGGCGTGATCAAGGTGGACATGTGTCGGAATAATGTAACGTACACTGTCTCTACTGTAATGCGTATCGATCAATTCAAGAATATTGTCTGAGACCAGTGCCGTGCCAGTATCAATTAAGGCGACTTCGCCTTCAGATTCAATCAGATAGCTGCAGGCCATGCCTTTTCTTTCATGCCAGCCTTCGATAATGGTTATGCCAAACTCAGTTTGTTGAAATGTCAGTTGTCTTTCCAAAAAAATCTTCCTCCCCGGATGGGTAAAATTAACAGGTAAAATTAATGGCCAAAACTTAACAGGTTAAATTTAAGTGAAATTATAGTTTCTCTCAGTCAATATGCTGAGCAGTTTTTCTTTTGCTTTTTGAACCTGGTGATCATGACCTTTTAAGCCAAGTTCAATCTGGTAGCTGTCATCAACAAAGCGTGGGAGGCTGAATACCTTAACCTGGAAATCCTGCTGAATTTGACTCATTAAATCAGCAATTTTACTTTCAGGGACCTGGTGCAGTATCAGAGACCATTCCCGATAGTCGCTGTTATTAAGGTCAGCGTAATGGTTTTCAAGAACCCACTGAATCATAGGCTGTGCCATTTTCGGAAAACCGGGTACAAAGTAATGCCGGTGAAAACTAAAGCCGGGGACCTGGTTTACAGGGTTTGGAATAAGCCCGGAGCCAACCGGAAATTCAACCATGCGCTTACGCTGTTCAGTAATGCCTCCCTCAAAATACTCGGCTCTGGATTCAAGTATCTGCAGGCCTTCAGGGTGAAACTCAAGATCGATATTAAGTGCCCTGGCAGCTGCGAGTCTTGTTAAATCATCGGGCGTACCACCAATTCCACCACAGCTGAAAACCAGGTCATCTGAATTAAAACTGCGTTTAAATTCATTGACCAGAATCTCAAGGTCGTCTCCAAGAAATTTAACCCAGGCTAACTGCAGGCCACGTTCCTGCAGCAGGGCTGCAACATTGGCGAGGTGCCTGTCCTGACGCTTTCCACTGAGGATTTCATCGCCGACAACATATAAACCGATATTCATTTTTATTAAAGTTGGTTGTTAATCATTTTAATTATATTAAAAATATTGAATGCAGTTTCAAATTGAATTCATGTAAACAAATTATCCAGGCCCACTATTAATAGTCCTAAACCACAGGTCCATATAAAGCATGCAATTAAATCAAATACCGTAAATCTCAGGCGACTCATGCCGCTGATTCCAATAAGCATTGGAACCAGGCTGCGAATCGCTGTTATGAGTCGTCCTAAAACTACTGCGGCTGAGCCATATTTAACAATAAATTGCTCTGCTTTATTTATTTTATTTGAGTAACGCTCAAACAGGTTTGAGTGATGTAATCCTGGTCCTATATAGCGCCCAAAATAAAAACCTGCGTGATCGGACAACGCAGCAAATACAAAAGCTAATGGTAAGATTTGTTCAAGCGTTGCAATGTTCTGGGAATACAAAATGGTTGCAACAGTAAGCAGGATTGCACCTGATACGAACAGGCCTATGCCAACTATTGCTTCAAGAAATGCCAGGGCAGGCACTGCCAATAATGCATACTGCTGGTTTTCATTCAGCCACTGCAAAATCAGTTCGTTAATCTGAATTCTCCATCAGCAAACAGGCGAACACTTGCAAGTGCCCAAAAATTAATTTTCCTAAGATATTATTCCTAAAAATATAATATTGTGGTTTTATCAGGCCGTTTCTGTCGACGTTAACTTCTCGGTCTGTTCTTTCATCAATGTTACGATTGCATAAATGCCAAAATGACGATTGGGTGATAGATGATCATCCAGAGACAACCGGTCAAAAATTTCATCCAGGTCGGTATCAAGAACATCTGCAACAGGTTTTTCGGACATCAAATCTACAAGTAATGCCAGAACACCCTTAATGGTGGGAGTGTCGCAATCAGCATGAAAGCCAACCAGTTCTGATGAACCGGAAGGGCCGGATGACTGCAGATAGGCAGATACCCATACCTGGCTCATACAGCCTTTAACCCGGTTTTCTTCGGTCCGCAGCGAATCCGGCAAATCCTGAAGTTGATCGCCCAACTCGGTTAGGTACTGGTAACGCTGATCCCAGTCATCAAATAACTCGAATGTATCTACGTAGTCGTCAAGCGTCACTGTATTCCCCTGTTTGCAATTTTGCCTATTTGCTTATTTAAATGAAACGCTTTCGCCACATCCACATTCGTCTTTCACATTCGGGTTAATAAACTCAAAGCCTTCATTGAGCATATTCTGCTTGATGAAATCAATTGTCATACCATCAAGAAAGCTAAGGTCGTCATTATTGACAATAACCTTAATGTCATGGGTTTCAAAGACATGGTCATCAGCTTCGATACTGTCGGCATAGTCAACATCATAGGCATAACCTGTGCATCCCGATTTTCGTGTTGCCACTCTAAGGCCTATTCCACCGCCACGCTTTTCAAGCATGGCTTTGACATGAGAAGCGGCATTTTCAGTTAAATTTACTGCCATCTTTCAGACTCCGTTAAATCTTAAATCATGTTTAATGCCAGTTTGGCATCTTCACTCATTGCGTTCTGGCTCCAGGGAGGGTCCCAGACAATATCAACATTGACATCATCAATTGCTGTTGCGCCTATAACTGCCTGTTTCACCTGGTTTGGTAATGACTGGGCAACCGGGCAGGCAGGTGATGTCAGTGTCATGGTGATATGAATCTGATCAGGTCGTGGAAAATCAATATCGTAGATCAATCCCAGGTCGTATACATTTACCGGAATTTCCGGGTCAAATACTGTTTTCACAGCCTCAATGACGGCCTCTTTAGTTGCTGCCATTCACAGTCTCCACGCGTTGCGATGCCCGTAGTTGTTGATCGAGCAAATCAAGCATATGTTGCCTGAATTCTTCGAGTTCAATGTTTTCGATTAATTCTGCAACGAAACCAAGACTTAGCAGGCTACGGGCATGATTTTCATCTATACCCCTGGAACGTAAGTAGAATACCTGTTGCTCATCGAGTTCCCCGATACTGGTGCCATGGCTGCATTGAACATCGTCGGCATAAATTTCCAGCTGTGGCTTGGCATCCACTTCAGTATTGCGGGTTAACATAAGGTTATTGTCCGACAGGTGGGCAACCGTTTTCTGTGCATCCTTGGAAACGGTAATATTGCCATCAAAAACGATCTTGCTCTTGTTTGATACCAGGCCCCGAAAATGCTGTTCACTTTGACAGTGCGGCAGGTCATGACGGATGTCCATGTGGATATCATTAACCTGGCCATCCATACCAAGCTGAATACCTTTTATATCACTTACAGCGTTTTCGCCGGTGAAAAAGGCATTTAATTCCAGGCGGCTCCAGTGGCTTCCACAACAGCCAAACCAACCCTGGTAATGGCTTTCGGAAGACTGTGTACGATGAATGCCTTGTCTGAACCAGTTACTTGTATGCTGGTTTTGCAGAAAATAATGTTTCATCCTGGATTGATTTTGCAAATCAATTTCGAACTGGTTATTGCTAAAGCTATCTGAAGCTTTTTCACTGGCATGATTTTCAATCAATGTCATTTCAGCTTTGTTTTCCAAAACAATGACATTGTGTGTTTGAATCAGGTCAGCTTCATCGCCGGTTTTTACAAATAACACTTCCACAGGTTTTTCCAGCTTCACGCCTTCAGGAATATGAATGAAAATACCATCAGTAAGGGCAGATTGATTCAGATGCTGGAAAAGCCTGGAATCTTTCTTTGATCCGGAAGTTTGAAAACCATTATCAGCGCCCTCATGATTCATGATCTTTCCGGCATAACGTGAAAGTAATTCCGGCTGTTGCTGTCTGGCTGTATGCATTGATGTCAGAGTCACCCCTGCAGGCAAGTTATTTACATCTCCAAGAAATGTTGCTTTGCCATCGGCTATGATGAAACGATAGGAATCCAGCCCAAGAGTAAAAAAATCACTGAAGTCGCGGTCATTCGCAGGAGCTGATTTAACAATATTCAGTGGTAATTTAAACAGGCCGTCAACAGGCGTGTAACGCCAGCGTTCCATCTTGCGAAATGGCACCGGTTCAGATGCTAGCGCTTTGCCTGCCCGTTGACGAACCAGGTCAAGAGCATCTGGACCTTTGCTGGTAGCCAGGCCAATAGATTGCTTGAACGAATCTAACCATTGAATCTGAGAAACCTGGGTAATCTGGTTGGCCGGGGTATTCATGCGGCTTCTCCATCAAGCAGCCAGCCATAGCCTTTGTCTTCCAGTTCTCTGGCCAGGCTGAAATCACCGCTTTTAATAATCTGTCCATCTGCCAGAACGTGAACAACATCAGGTTTAATGTAATCCAACAGGCGCTGGTAGTGTGTTACAACGATCATTGCCCGGTCATCGCTGCGTAACTGGTTCACGCCATCGGCAACAATACGAAGGGCGTCAATATCAAGGCCGGAATCTGTTTCGTCGAGTATCGCCAGGCTTGGCTCAAGCAGCGCCATCTGCAATATTTCATTACGTTTTTTCTCACCACCGGAAAAACCGCTGTTAACGCTGCGTTTTAATAGTTTACTGGGAAGTTTGACCTGATCTGCTTTTTCTCTGACCAGCTTGATAAAGGCGGCCGAATCAAGTTCTGCTTCGCCGCGCGCTTTACGCAAAGCGTTATATGACTCTCGCAAAAATACCATATTATTAACACCGGGCAGTTCGACCGGATACTGCATGGCGAGAAAAACACCCTGGTGGGCTCGTTCCTCGGTTTCAAGATCAAGCAGGTTTGTTCCTTTGTAGGTCACAGTGCCTGAAGTTACCTGGTAGCCATCTTTGCCGGCAAGTACATGCGACAAAGTGCTTTTGCCGGAACCGTTAGGTCCCATGATGGCATGCACTTCACCTGCATTAACCTGTAGAGATAACCCTTTGAGGATATCTTTTTGTTCAACTGAAACTTTCAAATCATTAATCGTTAACATTGTTATCTCCGGTTATCCTATAACTTATCCAACAGCGCCTTCTAAAGTGACGCTGAGAAGTTTTTGTGCCTCAACAGCAAATTCCATCGGAAGTTCATTAAAGACTTCCTTGCAAAATCCATTGACGATCATTGAGACGGCATCTTCCTCGCTCAAGCCCCTTTGTCGACAATAGAACAATTGATCTTCACCGATCTTGGAGGTGGTGGCCTCGTGCTCAAGCTTGGCTGATGGGTTGCGGTTTTCTATATAGGGAAAGGTATGCGCTCCGCAGGTATCGCCAATTAACAGTGAGTCACACTGGGTATGGTTCCTGGCGTTTTCGGCTGCCTGGGTAATACGTACCAGTCCCCTGTAGGCATTTTGTCCACGACCGGCGGATATGCCTTTGGAGACTATCGTGCTGGAGGTGTTTTTTCCCATGTGAATCATCTTTGTACCGGTGTCTGCCTGTTGCATACCTCGGGCGACAGCAACTGAATAAAACTCACCGACTGAATCATCGCCACGTAAAATACAGCTTGGATATTTCCAGGTTATCGCTGAGCCGGTCTCAACCTGGGTCCAGGAGATACGGGAACGATCACCCCGGCAATCGCCGCGCTTGGTTACAAAATTGTAGATACCACCTTTGCCCTGGTCATCACCGGGGTACCAGTTTTGTACCGTGGAATACTTGATCGTGGCGTCGTCCTTGGCGATCAGCTCGACAACAGCTGCATGAAGCTGGTTTTCATCACGCATCGGCGCAGTACAGCCTTCCAGGTAACTTACATGGCTCTGGTCTTCAGCGACGATAAGGGTGCGTTCAAATTGACCGGTGTTTCTTTCATTAATGCGGAAATAGGTCGATAGTTCCATCGGGCATTTAACGCCCTTGGGAATGTAGACAAAGGTGCCGTCACTGAAAACCGCGGCATTTAGACAGGCGAAGAAATTATCACGATAGGAAACCACCGAACCAAGGTATTCCTTAATCAAGTCGGGGTGGTCATGCACAGCTTCCGAAATCGAGCTGAAAATAACACCTGACTCAGCCAGTTTTTCCCTGAAAGTTGTTGCAACAGAAACGCTGTCAAAAACGGCATCGACGGCAATACCGGCAAGTGCCATCTGTTCTTCAATTGGAATACCCAGTTTATCGTAGGTTTTGCGGATTTCCGGATCGATATCATCCAGGCTTTCGGGGGCATCTTTCAGCGAGTTTGGTGCCGAGTAGTAAGAAATAGACTGAAAATCTATCCTGGGTTTGGCAATATGTGCCCATTCAGGCTCTTCCATGGTAAGCCAGTGACGAAAGGCCTCTAATCGCCATTGCAGGAGCCAGTCAGGTTCATTTTTCTTTGCTGAAATTGCACGTACTGTTGATTCATCCAGCCCTGGTGGCAGGGTATCGGATGCCACATCGGTTACGAACCCGTATTCGTAACCCGCATCCAACAATTCATCAATAGAACTGTTCGTAGATTGCATAATTTGAGCCTCTAATAATTCCTGAGTGTTTTACTAGGTTATAGTGATTCGGTACTAATTATCAACGACATGGAATGTGTGTGAATTAGAAACCCCTTATTCAGTATTGAAAAATCATCTTCAGCCCAAATTTCATACTAGAGATTTATGGCTTTCACTTTTGTTAAGAGGTTTGATCTGTGGAATTTAAGGATTATTACGAAATAATGGGCGTTGACCGGAAAGCTTCCCAGGATGAGATCAAGCGGGCATACAGAAAGCTGGCCAGAAAATACCATCCTGATGTCAGCAAGGAGTCTGATGCGGAACAGCACTTTAAAGAGCTTGGTGAAGCCTACGAGGTGTTAAAAGATCCCGAAAAACGTGCTGCATACGATCAGTTGGGTAAGAACTGGAAGGCTGGCCAGGAATTTCATCCTCCTCCTGAATGGGATCAGGGGTTTGAATTTCACGGAGGTGGTTTTACCGGCACGGATGCGGAGCATTTTAGTGACTTTTTCGAAAGCCTGTTCGGTAGGGCAGGGTTTTCTCATGGCTCCAATTACGCCACAGGTGACTATGGAGGGCAGTTCCATGCCCGTGGACAGGACACCCATGCAAAAATTCTGATCAGTCTGGATGACGCTTTTCATGGGGTAACGCGAGCAATCTCAATCAAACATTCTGAACTGGATCAGAATGGCCGCCCCCGGTTAAAGGAAAGAACGCTTAATGTTCATATCCCCAAAGGTGTGCGGCAGGGCCAGCATATACGCCTGGCGAAACAAGGAGCCAAGGGAATGGGCAAGGGCGAAGCAGGTGACCTGTTTCTGGAAATAGAATTTCAGCCACATCCTTTTTACCAGGTCGAGGGCAAGGATATTTATCTTAAGTGTCCTGTTGCTCCATGGGAGGCTATGCTGGGAGCTACTGTCAAGCTGCCAACACCTGCAGGCAGGATTGATTTAAAAATACCGGCTAACTCTTCAAGTGGGAAAAAGCTGCGCCTGAAAGGCAGGGGGATTCCAGCCCGAGAACCCGGGGATTTATATGCAGCTATAGAGATAGCACTGCCAGAGGCCAATGATGAAAAAACCAGGCAGGCTTATCGGGATATGGAAAAAGCTTTCAACTTTAATCCGCGTGCAGCTTTAGGGGTATGACTATGCCAAAAGATATTTTGAAAATTCTTCAGGGAGAAATACTGGAAGATGAAGTTAAAATTTCTTTATCCCAGCTGTGCAGATTATCCAACCTGCC
>CALAZS010000215.1 GCA_937926265.1 uncultured Gammaproteobacteria bacterium | reverse complement strand
ACTTCATCAAAACCGGTAGTTACCGTTTTGGTTTTTGCATCAACTGACTGCAGAACCTGGTCATCAGAACCTTTTGGCGTACCTTTCCACTCAATCATTGAGTTGTCAGTGTTGTAACCGTAGTGTTTTTCCCAGCCTGAAGTGAACAGACCCATTTTGGAGAACTTGGGCTTAGGATCAAGAATGATGATCTTGGACTTAGGCTTGTAGTTCTTGAGATACATAGCGATTTGAGAAGCACGCTCGTATGGTCCAGGAGGACAACGGAAAGGATTAGGTGGAGGACAGATACATACTGTGCCACCGTCTTTCATTGCTTCCAATTGCTTACGCAAGGTTACAGTCTGAGAACCGGCTTTCCAGGCATGTGGGATTTCTTCAGCAACTTTGGCATCGTAACCTTCGATACCATCGAATTTGAAATCGATACCAGGTGCTACGATACAACGATCGTATGGGAAATCACCTTTGTCGGTTTTAACTACGCGTTTACCAGCATCGATACCGGTTGCCATACCATGGACAACTTTAACACCGTGCTTGGCAAGACCAGTGTAACCAAACTTGATATCGTTGATGTCACGAACACCACCGATCACTTCATTTGACATGAAGCAGGTGTAGTAGTCTTTGTTAGCTTCAATCAAAGTCACTTCGATTGAAGAATCCATCATACGGATGTATTTAGCGGCAACTGCACCACCCATACCACCGCCGACTACGACGACCTTCTTGGCTGCACCACCGATAGCAAAAGGACTGACACTCATTGCAGAAGCTGCAATAGCGGCACCACCCGAGGCTTTCAAGAAGTTTCTACGTGTAAATTTACTCATTTCTTCATCACTCCTTATTTCTGACTCGCGTAGTATTCAAGTAATGCTTTCAAACCGGCATCACCCTCTTTTGCCATTAAGTCATCCAATTTCTTTTTCATTTTCTTAGGCATCGGACGCGTTCCGGCAGCGAAATCAGTCATGGAGTACTGAAGATAAGGTTTCCACTGGCCAGCCAGTACACCCACTTCATCTTCTACAGCCATTTCAACTGAACCACCCTCAGAGTGACATTTTTCACAGTATTTATCATGCAGTTTGGCACCTTTTTTGGCCATTGCCGCATCAGATGCCTGGGCAGCAGGTGTGAATTTTTGTTTGGCAAAGAACTCGCCCATCAGTTCAAACTGCTCATCGGTATAACCCTTGGCAATACGACCCATGATGGTTGCGTTGATATCACCAGATTTGAAACCTTTCATGGTTTCAACCATGACTGGCTGTGACATGCCCGCCAGTGTCGGTGCAGCAGGACCCATGCTTTGACCATTAGTACCGTGACAACCGGCACAGGTGTATGACAGAGCTTCAGCTGAAGGTGAGTGACCATCAGCAACTGCCATTCCAGTCAAAGCCATTCCACAAGCTACCAAAGCAGCCTGCAAAGCTTTTACTTTTTTCATGTTTTCTCCTTTAGTGCGGAAAAATATAGTTAAAAAATATACGTATGATTTTTTTTCTAATTCCTTTAGAAGGCTTATCATTATAATTATTGCCAAAGCCTCCACTATTTATATGCATATAAATAGCAGGTTGTAATACTAATGTCAGATTAAGAAAAGTTCAAAGAAAAAATCAAAAAACTTGAGGAAATAAACGCAATTAACGCTATTTTCTCAGTAAACGATATAACTATATTAGTTAATTATTGAATAGCTAAAGAGTTTTTGGCCGGAACGAATGTTCCGGCCAGACTGATATGAATTACAGGTCGTAACCTCTTTCATCGTGAAGGACAACATCCAGACCTTCAATTTCCTCTTCCTCTTCAACACGCAGCGGTACGAAGACTTTGACGATTTTAAGAATAATCCAGGTCACAACGGCTGTGAACACGATAGTTGTAACCACACCGATTGTTTGAACCCATACCTGTTGACCCATGGTATCGATGCCATCAGCGAAGCCGAAGCCACTGAACACACCCAGGGAAGTCGCTGAGAACACACCTGCCAGCAAGGTACCTAAAATACCGCCGACACCGTGAACCGGGAAAACATCAAGAGAATCGTCAATTTTCAGCACACGCTTGATATACATGGTGGCAGAAAAACATACTGAGCCAGCCAGCAGACCAATAATCAGCGCGCCTGCAGGACCAACAAAACCCGAAGCAGGGGTAATGGTACCGAGACCTGCCACCATACCGGTTACCACACCCAGGGCACTGGGCTTACCATGCTTTTTCCATTCGATCATCATCCAGGTGAATGCACCCGTTGCAGCCGAAATATGGGTCACCAGCATTGCCATTGCTGCATCACCGTTGGCAGCCAGTGCACTACCGCCGTTAAAACCAAACCAGCCAACCCAGAGCATACCGGCACCGGCTACTGTCATGGTCATGTTATGAGGCATCATCGCTGTTTGTGGAAAACCGCGTCTTGGGCCAAGTACAACGGCAATAACCAGTGCTGCAACACCTGCTGTGATATGCACAACGGTACCGCCGGCGAAGTCATAAAGACCCATGTCACCCAGCCAGCCGCCACCCCAGACCCAGTGGGTTATTGGCACATAAACCAGAAGCAACCAGAGCGCACTAAACAGCAGCATGGCTGAAAAACGCATACGTTCAGCAAAGCCACCAACAATCAATGCCGGCGTGATAATGGCAAATGTCATCTGGAACAGCATGAACAGACTCTCAGGAATATCACCAGACAGGGTTTCCTTGCCGACACCGCCCATCATGACGCGACTGAAATCACCTATCCAGTCATTTCCTTCACCGAAAGCCAGGCTGTAACCAACAATCAGCCAGAGAATGCTTGAAACACCTGCAATGGCAAAACACTGCATCAACACAGACAGTACGTTCTTACTCCTGACCAGACCACCGTAGAACAGTGCCAGGCCAGGCAGTGTCATAAACAGCACCAGCGCCGTTGAGGTCAAAATCCAGGCTGTGTTTGCCTCGTTAAGACCATTTTCTGAAGCCAATCCGAGACTTGGCAACAGGGAAAAAATCAATAATTGCGGGAAAAATTTCATAGTTAACACCATTTATTTTTTCTTGTTTGTTTAAAAGCAAAAAACCCTGTCCGGCTCAACACCGGCAGGGTTTAAATTCAGGCCCAGCCTGACCAGTCTGACCAGACTGATCGGCCTGAATTGACAGTACAGTTAAGCACCAATTTTTTCTTTGATAGCGTCTACTACTGCGTCACTGGAAGTTGCGTTGATATCGAGCAACATGCCTTCGCCTTCGTAGAAACCTACCAGGGGAGCAGTTTGCTCGTTGAAAACATCAAGACGTTTTGAAATGGCTTCTTCAGTCTCATCATCACGCTGAACAACAGAACCACCACATGCATCACAAACACCTTCCTGTTTTGGCGGGTTGGATTTGACGTTGTAGATAGCGCCACAGTCAGTACAGGTACGACGGGTAGTCAAACGGTCCAGGATGACATCACGAGGAACGTTAAGGTTCACAGCAGCATCCAGTTTGATATTCAGTTTTTCCAGCAAAACTTTCAGCGCCTCAGCCTGAGGAATTGTGCGCGGGAAACCATCCAGCAGGAAACCGGGTTTGCAGTCATCTTCCAGAAGACGTTCTCCCATAATACCCATGATCAGGTCATCAGAAACCAGTTCACCGGCTGTCATCGCAGCTTCGGCTTTTTTACCCAGTTCCGTACCTGCTTTTACTGCAGCACGAAGAATATCACCTGTTGAAATCTGAACTGAGCCGTCCATTTTTGTAAGAAGTTTTGCTACGGTACCTTTACCTGCACCCGGCGCACCAAGAAGAATCAAACGCATGACTGTGTCCTATTAAAAATTAAAAAACTGCCCAAAAATGGACCATGAGAAAAAAACTGGAGCCGACTTTAACACAGTCTTTGCGGGTTAATTAGATCACGACGCAGAATATTTAATTAATATTATTAATATCTAATAATATTTTATTTATATTTAAAACTGTAATGCCTCTGTACTCACCAGGTTATTAAAACGATAATAGCCTTATGACCAGTTCACTAAATTCCTATCACTTTTATATTCCCAAAACACTCAGCCATGCATCGACCATGGTTCACAGTAGCTGTTACAAGTTATCCATGGGAATTCTTATTCGGGCAGAGAAAGACCAGGTTGTCATACCTATTGATAAACTCGGCATGCTGGCTGTGATATCCGATAATAAAATCATGTTTACACAGCAAAAACCCGAATCACAGCAACATGCCATTCCGGTGCAAATCAGCTGGGATTTCCTGGTAGCTGAAGACCGTGATGCCAACAGCCAGCACCTGCCAATGAATACCACATTTTTCGAGGAAAACCTTGAAGAACTTCAGCAACGCCTGACCGGTGAGTTTTACAAAGCACTGATGCTGGCGGATGAAAAATACCGGGATAAAGCCATTCCGGCACAGGAAATTGAGATCGCCTCTCAGCAGTGAATCAGCTCACTGACTGATTCTTTCAAATTATTGACTTCAATCGGCTTGGTCAGATAACCCGCAGCGCCGGAATCCATTGCCCTGGAAATACTTTCTGACATGGCATTGGCAGAAACCATCAGCACCGGAATCTGCCTGGTTTCAGGATCATTTTTTAGATGATTCAAAATTTCCAGGCCATTCATACCGGGAAGATTGATATCGAGTAACACCAGTGCAGGCTGCAGCGTTTTAACCATTTCCAGGCCTTTTAATCCGTCGCTGGCTGTCATTAGATTACAGGGCATTTCTTTCTCAAATACTTTTTCCATAAACTTCAGGTTTGCCGGATTATCTTCGATATAGAGAATTTCCTTGCCAGCCTGAAGCGTGGTTTTACTGATTTTATTTATTAAGCCTTCGTCCACTGAATCACTGGTATCCCCGGTAGCCTCTTCAGTATATAACGGCAAATCAACCCAGAAGACCGACCCCTCACCCGGTTCGGATTCAAAATCAATACGTCCGTTCATTAACTCTACAAACTGCCGGGTGACCATCATGCCAATACCGGTTCCTTCAATCTCGCTTCCCTCTGCTCCCAGCCTGTTGAATGGTTCAAATAGAGCTTCGCGCTGATCGGGTGAAATACCCCGCCCGGTATCTTTTACAGAAATACGGACAAATTCATGTATGTGCTCAACAAAAACCGACACTGAGCCATTCGGCCTGTTGTACTTGATGGCATTACTGAGCAAATTAAGCATGACCTGTTTTAAACGCGTCCTGTCAGAAATAACAGCAATATCAACATCCTCTACGAAAGACATGGAAATACCATGGCGCCTGGCTAGTGGATCAGCCATTGCCTTGACTTCCTGCAAAACCGGATCAAGTTCAAGCGTCTCAAGCTTCACTGACATGCGACCTGCTTCAATCCTGGCTAAATCCAGCACTTCGTTAATCAAATCTAGCAAATGCTTTCCTGCAGTATGAATTTCCTTAACGCTGTCAGCCTGGGGCTCGGTAAGATCCTCAAATTCCAGCAACTGCGAAAAACCTATAATGGCATTGAGCGGGGTTCTTAATTCATGACTCATGCTGGAAAGAAATTCAGACTTGGATTTACTCGCCATCACCGCTGCATCCCTGGCCAGTTTCAAATCATTGGTCCGTTCATCGATAGCATCTTCGAGGGTTTCATAAGCATCCGAAACCTGCTTTTGAATCCTGTAAATACGCCGGACAATTAATACCGACACAATCAGAAACAAAACCAGGATGAAACCAAAAAGCAGTGTGTTCTGGTTGTTAACCCGAAGCATTGAAGCATTGATTTGCTGGGAGTTCTGGCTGATGTAGCCCTGCTCACGCCGGATCAATTCAGAAAAAATATCAATGATTTTCTGCTGTCCGGGCAAAACGCGCCCGTAAATCAGTTCACGGGCCTGTTCGATATCATCTTCGTAAATCAGTAACCTGACCGCTTCCCTTTGCTGGGGCAGAATTTTGGGTACCCACTCAAATGCTGACATGTATAGCTTTTCGTCCTCGGGACTAAAAGGCATCTGGTCAAGCGTCTCACGAATTTCCGCAAAGCGTGCTGCATAACCCTCGAGCTCCTGGTTAAGCTCATCCTGTTCAAAGGGATCTTCGGTTTCGAGAATCTGAATGGTATTGCGGGTTCTCCCCCTGGCCAGTTCAGCAAATTCACTGAATAGCTGCATTTTCTTACTACTGGACTCAGAGGCATTTAATAACCCGGTGAACTCATTCAGATTATTGAAATTGTTGTAGTAAATAAAAGCCAGGGTGCCCAGGAAAAGAACAAAACTTACAATAACCATACTAACGAGATTTCTCGCAAATGATTGCTTGTCAAAATTTTGCTGGTTGGACATGTATAAGTATTTTTTTGGCCCCGGTATTAATAAGTTAGCGGCCGAATCCCGGGAATCTTTAGAAAAGACATGGAAACAGAAACAAAAAAGCCCGCAAAAGCGGGCTGATTTATTGATATGGTAGCTATGAGTGGACTTGAACCACTGACCCCAGCATTATGAATGCTGTGCTCTAACCAGCTGAGCTACATAGCCATTTAAGGCGCGCGATAATAGTAATTTAGCACTACTTTGTCAATATTACCCAATCAGCGAAAACGCATTTAGACATTAAAGCGGAAATGAATAACATCCCCATCCTTAACGATGTAGTCCTTACCCTCTGATCGCAGTTTGCCGGCATCCTTGGCGCCGTGTTCACCTTTGAATTCAACAAAGTCATCGTAACCGATGACTTCTGCACGGATAAAACCACGTTCAAAATCTGTGTGGATTACCCCGGCCGCCTGGGGTGCCGTGGCACCAACCGGAACTGTCCAGGCACGCACCTCTTTTTCACCGGCAGTGAAATAAGTCTGCAATCCTAGTAGCGCATAACCAGCTCGGATCACACGATCCAGGCCAGGCTCATCCAGGCCCATTTCAGCGAGAAATTCGATTTTTTCGTCATCTTCCAGCTCAACTATTTCAGCTTCAATTGATGCACAAACAGCAACGATTTTGGCTTCTTCCTGGTTAGCCAGTTCGGTTAATGCATCCAGGGAAGGATTGTTCTCGAAACCATCTTCATTAACGTTGGCAATGTACAGTACAGGCTTGTTGGTAATCAGCTGAAAGTCTTTAAGTGCCAGTTGCTCATCTTCATTTAGCTCCAGCGTACGAACAGGCTTGCCTTCTGCCAGATGTTCGTTGACCTTCTCAAGCAGGGCTTTCCTGGCCAGCACTTTTTTATCGCCGGTTTTTGCCTGACGCGTCACTTTATCCAGGGCTTTTTCAATCGACTCAAGGTCAGCCAGCGCCAGTTCAGTGTTAATCACTTCGGCATCGGCGATCGGATCGACCTTACCGGATACATGCACAATATCGTCATTTTCAAAACAACGTACTACGTGGCAGATGGCATCTGTTTCTCGGATATTTGCCAGGAACTTGTTACCCAGCCCTTCACCCTTGGATGCCCCGGCAACCAGGCCGGCAATATCCACGAAAGACATGGTGGTAGGGATGATATTTTGAGGTTTTACTATGTCGGATATGACCGTTTGCCGGGGATCATTGACAGGCACAACCCCAACATTGGGATCGATAGTACAGAAAGGATAGTTCTCTGCTGCAATAGTGGCTTGAGTTAAGGCATTAAACAATGTCGACTTACCAACATTTGGCAAACCGACAATACCGCATTTAAATCCCATCGACTGATTTCCCGATAATCAAAAGCGCGAAGAATAGCGGAAAACCGGACGATAGTCAGTTACTTAATATCAGCTGACATTAAATAGCTTGTCGAAATTGGCAATTTTCAGGATTTCCTGGATATTGGCATTGGCGTTTGCCAAAGAGACCTGGCCGCTCTTGCTGGCATGTTCCCGCAGTTGTAACAGCATACCCATTGCCGAACTATCCATGTATTCCGTGCCCGATAGATCTACAACAAAATCTTTTTCACCTTTTGGTATATCACGGTATGCCGCAATAAACTCCTGGTGCGCAGAAAAATCGAAACGACCAGTAACCTTGATGGTTACCGTATTGCCCTGCTCAGTTGCGCTTACACTCATTTTTCACCTCTTTGTTTGTAAATCAATTCTGTTGTGTCCAGTGGCACTCAACCTTGACCTTGTTTCCAGGAGCCTCAAACTGAATATTATCAGACAACTGGCTGACCAGCCCCAGCCCACGATGATTATTGCCAGAAGCACTTCCTTCGATAAAATCATTGTAGTCAAAACCGTTACCACTGTCTTCGATAACAATGCGTAACATGCCTGCAGTCTCAGAAGTCACTACATTCTCCAACTGAATGTGAATATAGCCTTCAGTCAGTGCCTTCAGTTTTTTCTGCTTGTTCTGGTTATATTGCAGTACGCCGTCTTCCTGTTTTCGCAGAGACGGATCCATTTCAAGCAGGCCATACTCAATGGCATTGTTAAACAGCTCGGATAAAATCGTATAAATCTGTCCCCTGAAAGAATGCAAACCCTGCAGGTCCGTTATCATCTGTGCCAGCAACGGGCGCGGATCATAGGACTTGATCGCGACAGCATCCAGGTTGAGGTTCATTTTCCAGTTCGATTTAAGGCTTTGAACCGGTGCCGCCTTCACTTCTTCAAAAAGGCGCGGCAGATCAGAATTTAAATAGGTATATTCCAGTAGCGTGATGTCATCACTTTGCTCATAGCCGTCCCGAAACGCTTCAAGACTATTCATAATTAACTGGTAGATATTGTCATCTTTGCCGGCATTTGAAATAACATTAAACATTGCCTGCGTACCAAACATCTCACCTTTACGGTTTTCAGTCTCAACCACGCCATCAGTGTATATATAGAAACGGTCACCCTCATCAACAGGAATAATTTCCATGACCAGTTCCAGATCTGTGCTGTCAACAATACCCAATGGCAGGTTTTTGGCTGAAATTGTTTCAACCTCGTTACTCCTGATACGCTTTAACTGTAAATCAGGAATACCACCACCCCAGACCGATATAACGTTTTCATGTCGATTAACATCAATCGCGAAGGTTGCCATGAACATGCCAAGTGGCAAAAGTTTTTTGAGTCGCTGGTTTATTTCAGAAATGATCGAAGTGAGCGTAAAGCCCTTGGCTGTCATTGAGTAAAAAATTTCCGATACAGGCAAGGTACCTACTGATGCCGTCAAGCCGTGACCGGTAAAATCCCCGAGCAGAATGTATTCGTGACCATTTGGTGTAGTCGCAGACAACAGCATGTCACCGTTAAAGATGGACATCGGTGACAGGGTATATCGAATGTTATCCTGATCGAGATAATCCTGGTGAACAATCGAGTTGAATATACTTTTGGCAAGTTTCTGCTCTGACTCCATTACACCATGGTAGTAAGCAAGTTCTTTTCTCTCCTGGTACTGCTGATGGTAACTGCCACCCATTTTTAACAGCGAATTGATGCGCGAGAAAAGCATGGTGTCACTGTAGGGGATGGTAACCAGGTCATCACCACCGGCTTCAAAACAACTTGCCAGTGAGATTTCATCCGTATGTGAAGTTATAAATAAGAGTGGTACAAATTGTTCTTTCATGCCCATTTTCAGGCGGTGCCCCATCATCAACCCATCACCTTCCAGGTCCACATCGATGATCAACAGCTCAAAGTCGTCGGGGTTAAATAATTCCATGCCCTGTTCAGCGGAGCTGACATGCTGGATTTGCAGACCCTCTGCACCGAGAAAGCTCAATAAAGTACTGGCCAGCTGTTGTAGTGACGTTGCAAGCATGACACGTTTGCCACGCCATTCCACTTCCTGAAAAGGCGTAGTATCGATAGCTTGATTGAGTTCTTCTGCGATCATTTAATTTTGATTATTTAACTGTAAAAAGCTTTTCGAAACTGGCAATATCCAACACTCTTTTAATGTCCTTATTAGCACCGACAAGTGTAATATCACTTCGATCACCGCCAACCCGCTCTCTTAAAACCAGCAACATACCCAGGGCTGAACTGTCAAGATAACTAACTCCAGTTAAATCGATAACATATTTTTTTTGAGCAGCCTGAGGCAACTCTTTGTAAGACGCACTAAAATCCTGGTGGCAGTCATAATCAAAACGACCATCAATATTAATTTTCAGGGTATTATCAGCAGAACTGAATTGACTGGATACTGGCATTTATTTCCCGCTTTTTAAAATAATTCAACTTCACCTTCATCCATGGATCCCTGGTCAACAGGGCGGTTGGATTGAACTTCCTCATGTTCATTAAATTTTGCAATATGTTCACGCAGCAGGGCTAACTCCGCCAGGTAATGCGGCAAACCATCCTTTTCAGCGTCACGCAGATTTTTAAGGCCATGATGCAATTCATCCACCATTTTTTCGGCTTTTTCCAAATGATTCTGGGAGTAGCCGGCCAACTGGCGCACGATATCCTCAAATTGCAGTGAACGTACGGCATTACCAACCATCTGGTCTATATCCGTGGCAATCACAGACACATCCTGCAGTTTTTCTTCAATTGTTTGATTAACCTCGGCAACCTGCTCCATCATCTGATCTACCTGTGATTTGGACTCGATCGCAAAATTCATATCCTTGGAAGCCAGTTCATTGATTTCTGCCCTGGCCTTGAGAATCGTATCACGGGTTGAACCCAGCACTTCCTTGATTTCCTCATTGAAAGAATTGGAACGGCCCGACAGGTTACGCACTTCATCGGCGACAACCGCAAAGCCACGACCCGCTTCACCTGCCCTGGCAGCTTCTATCGCAGCATTCAATGCCAGCAGATTAGTCTGGTCAGCAATCGTTTTAACATCGGCGAGCATACCATCAGCCTGCTCCATCTGTTTTACCATTTCGTTGATATGTTCAACCATACGCATACTGTTAACACTGACTTGCAGGACATGGTCAATAAAAAACTTCAGCACCTTGTCGGTTTCTTCTGCAAACTCCGCGAAAGAAATATTACCAGCCTCGCCATCACCGGATGAAGAAGACTGCATTGTATCAACCAGGCTGGTAACCAGTTGTTTCTGCTGAACAGAGGAATGATTTAAGCCATTAAAGCTTTCCTGCAGCGTTACCACTGCATCACCAACCAGGTTCTGAATCTGCTGCAGGTCACCACGCATGGCGCTGAGCATGGACTCCAGGCCATCATCAATTTCCCGGATTAATTCCAGCACGGCATCTTCAACTTCCTCAACCGGCATTTCACTGACCGCACTCATTTCACCCGAAGCGGTCTGGCTGTCAAAATACCAGGTTACGCCACCCCAGATCAGAGCTGTTCCAAGCAGCCAAAAAGCAACGTAAAAATTGCCATGCACCAGCCAGGACAAAACCACGGCAGAAATTACCAGGACTGCAGCTGTCCAGTACTTACGGTTAAAATTGAACTGCTTTTCTTGCTCTTCATCCATGATCAGTATTTCGGCTGGAGTATTTATATCTTTAGCTATTTATATCAATCAGCTTTTTGCCAGTTCAATGAGACGTTCACCGATTTTTAACAACGGCAGCACCTCGTCTGCATAGCCGCGTTTATAGACTTCACCTGGCATTCCCCAAACCACGCTGGTTTTTTCATCCTGAATGATCACCCGAGCACCACCGGCTTTCATTTCACCTGCACCTTCTGCTCCATCATCACCCATACCGGTGAGCATGACTGAAATGGCATTGGAACCGGCATTCTGGGCCAGGGAACGAAACATGACATCGACGGATGGTTTATGACGGTTTACCAGTGGCCCATCATTGAGCGTACAGATATACCTGGCCCCGTCACGTTTTACCACCAGGTGGCGGTCACCCGGGGCTATGTACACATGACCGGGCAAAATCTGCTGCCGGTCCTTGGCTTCCATTACCGTCAAGGCGGTAATCTGGTTTACACGCTGGGCAAAGGAACCACTGAATGCCGCCGGAATATGCTGGGAAATCACGATACCCGGCATATCCGGTGGCAAACCGGCAAGTACATCTTTTACAGCTTCGGTGCCGCCAGTGGATGAACCTATACCGATAATTTTATCCGTGGTTCTAAAATGGCCCTTACCGGCAGATTTGCTTAATACGGCGTCAGCAGAATTTTTTTCTGCCGCATTGGCTGTTGGCACGGTTTTACGCTTTTTCAAAGGCTGCACATGCGCCTGGGCAGCCATGCGTACCTTGTTAACAATTTCCTGGGAGTAGTCATTCAACTGTTCAGCAACATCGATCTTGGGCTTGGAAACAAAATCGACCGCACCATTTTCCAAAGCACGCAGCGTTACATCTGCGCCCTGTTCGGTCAGGGTGGAAATCATCACTACCGGCATTGGTCTTAAGCGCATTAAATTACCCAGGAATGTCACTCCATCCATGCGTGGCATTTCGACATCCAGGGTCAAGACATCCGGGTTAAGCTCCTTGATTTTTTCGCGTGCGATGTAAGGGTCAGCCGCGGTACCCACCACTTTAATGCCGGAGGCCGAATCAAGAATCTGGGTCAGTATCTGGCGAACCAGGGCCGAATCATCAACAATCAATACTTTAATCATTATCAAGCAATCCTATACAAGTCATCCATTACCGGCCTTTAATCAAACAACTCAATATCTGTATCAACAGGCTTTTCAACAATTTCTTTACGGTACTGTGTTTCACGCGAAAGTACCGTTGAGTTGTGCATGGTTTTAAGTTTTTTTACCCTGACCTTTCCGGTTTCAGGAAAATAAATGACCTTGCGCGGATATATATCCCCGACATCCTGGGCCAATACAGGAATACCCTCTGTTTTAAGATAACTGCAGACAAATTCGATGTTGGTTCGGCCAATGTCCGTCTGTGCATCCATCATGCGACCACCGCCAAAAATTTTTGCCTCCAACTGCTTTTTGTGACCGCCATGCTTGAGGATATCATTGATCATGTGCTCCATCGCATAGTTGCCAAAACGGGTCGCGGTACTGCCGAAGTCTGACACACCACCCCAGCCTTTACCTTCTGATATAGGCAACATGAAATGATTCATACCACCAATACCGAAGACACGGTCACGAATGCAGGCAGACACACACGAGCCCAGCACCGTGGTAACCAGTTCGCTGTAGTTGGTAACGTAGTATTCACCCGGCAGAATCTTGGCTGCCTGGATATCATGCTGCTTGTCCCAGTAGCGGTTTATATTCTCAAAACCGGGAAGACTGGGTTTTAAATTATGTCGTGCAAATCCAACCAATTACTTAACCTTCCTGTATATGGTATTGCCAATTAACTCAAAACGATCACTTATCTTATATAAAGACTCTGAATGACCGATAAAAAGATAGCCACCCGGCTTGAGGGAGTTGGCATACTTTTCAACCAGCCTGGTTTTTGTTTCCTTGTTGAAATAAATAATGACATTGCGGCAGAAAATGACATCCTGCGGCTCAACCCGCCAGTCATCCATCAGGTTTAATTTACCGAAACTGATCATATGGTTTATATCGGACTTTACCTTGACCATACCTTGTTGGCTGCCTTTGCCTTTGTAAAACCATTTTTTCAGGCGGCTTTTGGACATACCCTCAACACGCGACATGTTGTAAACCCCGCGACTGGCAGTAGCAACAACATTTGAATCCAGGTCAGTAGCCTGCAGCTCAACATCCCAGTACTTCAGTAACGCTGATTCCTGCAAGGTAATGGCAATCGAATATGGCTCTTCACCCGTTGAACAACCAGCCGACCAGATTTTAAATTTCCGATCTGTGTTCTTTTTTGTTAACTCGGGAATAACAGTGTTGGCGAGGTATTCAAAATGATGATTTTCACGAAAAAACGCCGTCAGGTTAGTGGTAATGGCATTGATAAGCTCATTGGTTTCGCTGCCATCTGCATCCTTGCGTACAACCTCGCAATAATCTTTGAAACTTCTGAGACGTAATGCTCTAACCCGCCTGGAAAGACGTGAGTAAAACATATTGAACTTATCATCACTGACAACGATGCCAGTACGTTCATGGATGGTTTTGCTCAGATAGGCAAAATCCTTTTGAGTAAACGGAAACTCACGATCATGTGACATATTGTTGTTTTTATCATCGATCTAAAAAAGCTCGATATCATCCTCTGAACTGGTTATCTGGTTTAAACGCTCACGACATACTTCCAGGGCCTCTTCCACGGAAGCGCCGGACAATAAGGCATCAAACATGGCCTGCTCTTCTGCCATGCTGTATCGTCCGCGAATAACACCCTGCAGACCAATCCATTCATTCGGGTTGTACAGTTTAGATTGATCCGCCACCAGGTCTGACAGGGCATTGAGTGCATGCATGACATGATCAAGACGCTGGGTTAACTTGTCGTAAAACTGAAACGCCACTATCGAGTGATGCACATTTGAAGTAACCAATCCACACATCTGCTGAATTTCCACGACCGCTTCGGCATTTTCATCGCCGCTAATCCTGGTTGAAGCTTCCTCGATATTTTTGGTTTGCTGAACCATTTCGGTAAACGAATTGGTCAACGCACCAATTGAGTCATCACTTTGACTTAAAGCCATATCAATTTGCGCAACGGCAAGACTCAGCATACGCACAGTTTCCCGAACCTGGCTCCAATCCAGGTCTGGCCGTTCGGCCATAGAGTTTTTGGAATCACTCATTTTTTTTCCTTACAAAATTCGGCTCGGATTAAAACAATCCCCATGCAGAACCTTCTCCATCATCCTCGACTTCGACATCCTGCATATTCAAATGTTCTTTCAGGCCCATTAACTCAACCGCATTCACAAGTTCCTTTGAGACCGGCCCCCAGGTCAATTCCAGATCGTTCTTTTTGGCCTGTTTGAACAATACCGCCAGTAACTGGATACCAGCTCCGTCAACCTGGTCAATATCACTACCATTGAGCTTAACGGCAAAACCATCATCAATAATATGATCAAACTCAATTTTCTTTGATTCTGCTTCAGAAATCGTCAGGTCACTTCCAAGATCGACTGCTGGATGATCAGCATCAGAAGCTGCTTGCGTTGTCGGTTCAGCGGTCATTTGCGGCTCCTCTTCTTGAACAGGTATTTCTTCAACTGGTT
>CALAZS010000214.1 GCA_937926265.1 uncultured Gammaproteobacteria bacterium | reverse complement strand
CCAATGTTACCGGCGGTACCTTTTAGAGTATGGGCCAACCTGGTCGCTGTTGCCATATCTTCGGCCTCGACAGCATCATTAAACTGATCCGCAAAATCAGCCTGACTTTTATGGAATTTGAGTAACAGTTTTCTGTACAGTTTTGAATTATTCTGTGTTGTTGCCAAACCTTTGGATGTATCAATTCCGATAATATCAGGAATATCGATATTTTCATCTGCTGAAAATTCCAGGGGAATTGAATCTGCCGCTACCGGATTAGAAGGCACAATCCATTTCGCCATGGTATTAAAGAATTCAGCAACGTTGATCGGTTTGGCGATATGATCGTTCATACCGGCATCCAGCGCCTTGTCCTTATCACCTGCCATCGCATTGGCAGTCATTGCCAACACCGGCAAGTCCTTGAGTTCACTTCGCAGGCGAATCCGGCGAGTCGCCTCGTATCCATCAAGCACCGGCATCTGGCAGTCCATCAGCACACCATCAAAAGACTCAGCTTCAAGCTTATCGAGGGCTTCCTGACCATTTTCAGCCAAGTTGGCAATGATGCCATTTTTCTTTAATAACTCCAGGGCCAGTTCCTGGTTGATCTCGTTATCTTCTACCAGCAGTACCTTGGCACCGCGTAATTTTGCGACAGATTCTGAGAACTCAGCCGTCTGCTCAACAGCCCTGGTTGTTTTACTTTCGTGACCAAGCGAGATATTGATGGTATCGAGTAGAGTTGATGCGGTAACCGGTTTGGTCAGGAAACTACTGATATCCAGGCCATCGGCCGCACGGTTGGCTTCCTCGCGATCATAAGCCGTAACCATGATCACCGTCGGCATACTTTGCAACTTTGCTTCTGAATGCATACGACGGGTAGTTTCAATGCCATCAATTCCGGGCATTTTCCAATCCATAATAACCAGTTCATAAGGCTGTTTTTCATCTGCTGCTTCCAGCATCGCAATAGCCGCTTCACCACTGCCGGCCTGGTCAACATTCAAGCCCAGCGATGCCAGCATGTTCGCCAGAATCTCCCTGGCATATGGATTATCATCCACAATCAGTATTTTCAGGTGGCTAATTTCTTCATTGACCTTATGACGCTTACTGATATTACTGGCCGGGCCTTTCTGTAACCCAAAACTGGCAGTGAAATGAAAAGTGCTACCCTTACCCTGCTCACTTTCGACCCAGATTTTACCGTGCATCAATTCTGTAAGTTTTTTGGATATAGCTAAGCCAAGGCCGGTTCCGCCAAACTTACGCGTAGTAGAGGTATCTGCCTGACTAAAAGACTTAAACAGCCTGGACTGCTGTTCTTCGCTCATACCAATACCACTGTCCTGCACTGAAAAATGCAAAATCACTTCATCTTCATACATCTCCTCGATTGAGAGGGCCACTATGACCTGGCCTTTTTCAGTAAACTTGATGGCATTGTTACCAAGATTTAACAGGACCTGGCCAAGCCTGAGCGCATCACCAATCAAAGCGGTTGGGATTTTGTTTGGAATATCAAAAATAACTTCGAGGCTTTTTTCTTCGGCTTTTAGTCCAACCAGGTTAGCAAGGTTGTCAAACACATCTTCTAGTCTGAAAGGCAGGTTTTCAATATCGAGTTTACCTGCTTCAATCTTGGAAAAATCAAGAATATCGTTGATGATGCCAAGCAGGCCTTCCGCCGAGCGATGTACTTTTTGAATGTAATTGCGCTGCTTACGATCCAGCTCAGTTTGCAGCGCCAGATAGCTCATACCAATAATGGCATTCATTGGCGTGCGGATTTCATGAGACATATTGGCAAGAAAATCTGACTTGGTGCGAGTGGCTTCTTCCGCAATCGCCATCGCCTTGTGAAGTTCATTTTCAGCCTGTTTACGCTTGGTTATGTCGCGCACAATGCCGATAAACAGGTGTTCACTATCGGTTTTAAGTTCACTCGCCGCCAGTTCCATATCAAAATGGCTACCGTCTTTTCGATAACCGGTAATCTCCTTGTTTTTACAGAGAATCCTGGCATGTCCTGTTTCAAGGTTGCCTGAATGTGAAACATCATCCAAACGAGTAAGATTCACTGACAGACAGTTGATTACAGGCTGTCCTTGAATATCAGCTGATCTGTAGCCAAACATTTTTTCTGCCGCAGGGCTGAAACTTTCAATAAAACCGGATTCATCAGTGACGATAATGCCATCAGCGGCACTGTTAATAATACTCGATAACCTGAGTGTGCGACTTTTGACGCGTGCAACAAGGGCCATGTAAGCCTTTGCCAAAGAGCCTACTTCATCATCACGATCATGCTCGAACTCCAGCAGGTAATTTTCACTGGCAAAACTCAGGGTTGCTTTTTCCAGCAGTGAAAGCGGCTTGATCACTCGGTTTTTAATCAGGTTAAACGCATAAAACAAAAACAGGAGTGTCATAATGCTCAACGTTGTAATCACAACCAGGATGGATCGATTTTCTTTTACCAGAGCTTGTTTTTCAGCATTAAGTCTGTCTAAGAAAAGTTTGAAGAAATTATCCAGGTGTCCAATGATAGTCGCTTTAGCCTGATTATACTGGTCACCGTGCAACAAATTAATTGCATACTGAATATCCGGTTCCTTGGAAACAGTGAAATCACCCAGGCTATCAATGAAATACCCTTTGACTGCATTGAAGGCAATTTTGTCCAGGTCAATAAGGGCATCTGAATCCTGCTTGGCACGATTCAAATACGAAAACTCGCGATCAGAAAAATTGAGTGCCTTCATGCGCATTTCAATGCTATAGGTCTCTCCATCCAATTTATGTTTGATTTTCCCGGCAAGCACCCTGTCCCAGTAGGTCGTAATTAAATGTTTTGGGTGAGGTTTTTCACCATCACGAATCGCAACAACATCATTAAAATATTGTTCATATACCGGTTTTTGAGTGACTGCAAAAAGCCTTGCAAAACGTGTCAAGTCATCGGATGACTGCTTAAGCTCATAAGCTAATTGCAGCGAAGCTATTTGCCTGTTTTCAGTTTCTGACTGCTGTTTTAGATTATCAGAAAGAAGACTGATGAAATAACTGTTGACCAGAATAAACACAGATAATAATGAAAAATTCAGAAAGAACAGCTCTTTTATAGAAGAATCTGCTCGTCGCTTGTTTTTTAATAGCTTGAAAAACAGGACAACCAGAGCAACCAAACCCAGAGTAGCAATCAGCGGTTTGAAAATATAACTCAAGTCTAACTCTGACTTTACTTCTGGTGATTTATGTTCAATCAAATATTTGTCGACGATTGCCCGTTTGTCTTTTTCAGATATTGAGTCGAGAGCCTTTTGTAGGATGGATTGTAAAATTGGAAAATCCTGGCGGGAAAAAAGATGCAGGCCTGATGCTGGGAATTCGCCCTGAGGAATAGGTTTAAGACCCGATATCAGGTTTTTCCTTAAAACATCATTAATGGTTACCTGAGATTCAAACAGTGCATCAGCTTCACCATTAATCACCGTATAAATTGAAGCCAGCTGGTTTTCAGTTTCTACAATAGTAATGTCAGGAAACTTCTGCTTAATTTTGGGGATGGTGCCAAAACCTTTAACAATAGCTAATTTCTTACCATTTAAATCATCAAATGACCTTATTGAATAATTGTCATCTCTTGCATAAATGAATTCCGTGGCAGTGAAATAAGGACTGGAATAAAGCCCATAGGTAGATCGCTCATCGGTGTAATAAGTCGCAGGCAGTAAATCAATCTTACCTTTACGAAAATCAGTAAGTAGCGTATTCCACTCATCACTGATAATTTTTAATTTAAGCCCGGTTTTTTCCTGAATGATTTCCAGAAAATCTCCAGCAATACCGCCGATTGTACTGTCAGTGTCAACATACACAAATGGATACCACTGCTCCACACCGACGGAAATAACTGGATGATTTTGCAGCCAGACTTGTTCTTCTGCAGTCAACTCAAGCTGATTGGCATAGGCATTTGAAATAACAAACAGTGGTGTTATTAACAATACCGCCTTAAAAAAGGCTTGTATGAATCGCATTAATGAGTTCATTGTTCAAGTTTATTTAAAATTTCCAATGCCTTTTCAAAATCGTATTCATCAACAGCAGCAGATAAAGACTTCAAAATATGTTTATTTACCAGCTCACTATTGATATCCAATAATTCATCTACCACATCATTGGCATCAGTATCATCTTCTTCAAGAAGTTCTCTTAGACTGGCCAATAACTCTTTAATTTTTTCAGGCGACCAAGTAGCTGTATTAGTTGTGTGTTCGTCAAGCGAAGACAAGCCCTGAATAACAACCATCAATTCTGCTGATACCTGGTTCAGGTGTTCATCAATGGAATCAACATTATTATCTTTACAGGCCTTCTCTAGTTGTTTAGCCGCTTCATGAAGTTGGTGTGCGCCGATATTGCCTGAAACGCCTTTTAGTGTATGAGCTGTTCTTTCAGCAGCCATCGCCTCTTCAGAATTCAATGCAGCAGCGAATTGTAACGTAAAGTCAGACTGGCTTTCTTTGAATTTAATTAATAGTTTGCGATATAGACTGGTATTGTTTTGGGAGATTTCCAAACCTGCCTTGACATCAATACCAGGTAAGTCAGGAAGTTCAATGTTTTCAGTGATAGATCCAGCATTAAGTACTTTTTCTGTATCATCAATAAGGATTGGGTTAGCTGGCGTAATCCATTTAGCCATGGTTGAGAACATATCATTGACATTAATAGGCTTGGCAATATGGTCATTCATGCCGGCATCAAGCACTTTTTCACGATCGCCGACCATGGCATTTGCTGTCATGGCAATTACCGGCAGGTTAGCAAATTTTTCCTGCAGCCGAATCTTGCGTGTTGCT
>CALAZS010000213.1 GCA_937926265.1 uncultured Gammaproteobacteria bacterium | reverse complement strand
GTTACGGCTGCATCATGTCGATGCAGGCTATGGCGTCACCAGTGTCATCGCAGGTGTCGAACTGAGCATTTTGCCTGGCGACCGCATCGGCTTGCTGGGCCGAAATGGGGCTGGCAAATCGACCTTGATCAAACTACTGGCCGGTTCGATGCAGGATGGACTGCAGCTGCAACAGGGTGAACGCGTAATCCATAAGGACACCCGCATCGGTTACTTCGCCCAGCACCAGGTTGAACAGCTGCAGCCGGAACACTCGCCGCTGCAGCATTTGCAACAGCTCAGCCCGAAAGCACGTGAAGCCGAGTTGCGCAACCATCTTGGTGGATTCGGTTTTTCCAGCGAACGCGCACTCGCACCGGTCGGCCCATTTTCCGGCGGCGAGAAATCCCGGCTGGTGCTGGCGATACTGGTGTTCCAGCGGCCCAACCTGTTATTGCTGGATGAGCCCACCAATCATCTCGATCTCGAAATGCGCCAGGCACTGGCGGTGGCGTTGCAGGATTACAGCGGCGCGATGGTGATCGTGTCGCACGACCGCCACCTGCTGCGCGTAACCTGCGACCGACTGATGCTGGTGCACGATTCACGTGTCGATGATTTCCCATTGAGTCTGGATGATTATCCGAAATGGCTCAGCGACCAGAAGAGGCAAACCACGGCAGATTCAACAGATACTGACAAGGCCGGCGACGTGACGAATAATGCGGTGGCCAGAAAGGACAGAAAACGCTTACAGGCGGAACAGCGCAAACGTCTGCAGCCGTTGCGCAAGCGCGTTGCCCGGGCGGAAGCCAAACTGGACGCGTTACACAGCGCCCTGGCCGAACTGGACAGGCGGCTCGCCGATCCGGAGATCTACAGCGAACAAAACAAACGCAAACTGCAGGAATGTCTGCTCGAAAAAAGCGATATGGATAAACAGTGCTGTGCCGTGGAAAACGAATGGATCCTGGCCAGCGAAGAACTTGATGATCTAAGCGCCGATCTGCCGAAGAGTTGATACCGGTTTCACAATGGCTGTTCTGCTCCACAGTCCCGGTAATGCAGGCCAGCATACGCGCTGTCTATGGCGAACAATTGATTGTCGATTGCATACCAGGCATACCGAAGCCACCAGCGCCCCCTGTCGCACCACAAAAGCACCGACATCGCATTCAGATTCACCTTCAGGTTATGGAGCAGCCCGTTCCAGACGGGTTGCACCATGAATACAGCCTACTTCCGATGGCGGCATGAATATTTGCGGACTACAGGTTTTGCGCAGACTAAGTAGCTCTCAGCCTCGCGAAAAGGAATTTTGAAAGGGATACTAGTAACGGTAAGTCACTGTTTTAATGTGGCCAGGGACAGAATCGAACTGCCGACACGGGGATTTTCAGACCCAAGTGGCGTTTTCTGCACCCTGCATTTTTCAACAACTTATGCACGCCGGCCCCGCGCAAAGTTGCCACAAATGGACAGGAATGGACACGAGATGACTGGAGTCGGTCACGATTTGGTCACGTTGTGTTGTGTTGTGTTGTGTTGTGTTGTGTTGTGTTGTGTTGTGTTGTGTTGAATTGCATGTCCAGTTTACCCAGTTTTTACATTTGCACTTGACCCATCCCATACCATGCATTTTACGGATGTTTCAAACACATAGTACTTCGTTATCGGGGCATCCCTCGATGCAAATGTGGTTCAATGTTCTGTTCAATTCAACACCGGCGCGCCATCACGAGAATATCGATAGCGTTACGCCATCGGGATCGTTTTGAGATGAGCTTCGACCGCCCGAATGACCTCTTCCGTGAGCGGGAGATTCTCCTTCTCGGCGTGCCAGTGCTGATGGAACAAGGCAACAGTTTCACGGGCGGTGTCGAGAACCAGCTTTTCCGCCAACAGAGCTTTTGCGGCCAAATGCGCAAGCTCGTCTTCCGAGTACTGATCGAACCGCTTCGTGCGACTGAAATTGAGCGCGGCCTTGCTGTCGGGGATATACGGGATTGTCGATACAAAATCATAGACCGGGGCGAGCACCGCGTGCCTGCGGTCGGGATAGATCAGGGACCAGTTTTTCAGGTGCATATCGGCATTGCCGATCAGCGTATTGAAGGTCAGACGCCGGATAAACTCGGCAATATCCTCCTCGCCGCTTTCAATTCCAATGACCTGCGCAATGTTGGCGGCGCTGGCTTTTTTGTATTTGTCGTGAGGATAAACACCGAAGACTTGCGCGAAATCCTCGATGTGCACGGCAGTGCCATCTTCCAGCCTGTCAAAACGCTGAATGGCAAGCGCCTGACCTGCCAGCGCGCCGATACCTTCGGGAAGATTCCTGATCGCGTCCACTTCGATAAGATGTAGCGCCGGGACATCCATCCCGATAAGACGGGCCAATGTCATCATCGAATATTCGTTCTCAGGCACCCCCACGAATTCACGCGAGGGCAGCTTGACGATCCAGGAACCGCCGACGCCCTTTGCAGGAATGGTCAGACCGCCGCGCGCCTCATGTATCGCCGAGAATTTGAGCTGCACACCGGCGAGCGAAAAGCGCAGCGCCCCCTCATGCCGGTCCTCATCGTCAGCATCGATATCCTCATGGGCATCGGGCGGCCAGGCATCGCCATCAGCAGGCCGGATTGATATTGCTCCCGGCAAATCGCTGCCGAGCACCCAGAGCAGGAAGAAATCGCGCACGGGATTGACACCGGCGCGTTCTGCCAGATAGGTGCGCATATGCCCTTCAGGCAGCAGATTGGCAAAGAACGGCATTACCCTGGTCTGGGTCGGCCTGAAATCTGTTATCAATCCGCCCAGATGGTCCTTGAAACCCAGCCCGAGCACAGGCCGGTTTTCGTCAGCGATATAGGCTTCGTTAAAAGCAAAGAGAATGCGGTCACCGCTGACACGGGTCATCGTGCCAATCGGCTCGCCATAAAGCAGGACATCGATGACGTTAATATCAGCCATTATTATCCTCATCAAGGCTGTAGGCCGGACGCACAGGCTCGATTTCGGTACTGTCTGCTATGCCGTGTGCGAGCGCGTTGCGCACGGTACGAAGTTGCGCATAGGCGTCGCTGATTGCTTTCAGCCCCGCCGTCGTGTCCTTAAAGGACTTCACCGCTTTAAAGGCATCGCGGATAGCTTCCTGGTCATACCGGGGAATCCGAAAATGCTGAAGCTCGCGCACCTGCCGCTGAAGCTGGGCCAGCTCCGTCACCGCTGGGTACAACTGCGTGAGACCAGCAACGCTATCCTGAAGACGCTTCAGCTCTTTGAGTGCCTGGCGCGAGGTATCGTCATCGGATGGGGCGCTTTCGGCGCTGGATCGCACAATCGACTGAACGGCAGAAGTCGCCTTGCGCGGCACGAGCATCAGTTCCAGATCAAGGACACGCCCCAGCTCCACCAGGCTGGAAACCCGGAGATCAACAGCGCCGCTCTCGATTCTCGAGATATGGCTTTGCGGCACGCCCGCCTTCTCACTCAAAGCGCGCTGGCTCAGGCCCTTGGCCTCACGGGCGGCCTTGATGGTCCTGGCTATATGTTCGATCACGTAACTCATATAGATACACTATAATATATCACCGATGATTTAAGATATATTAATATATATCTTTTTCAGTGGATAGATCAATAACTGATCTATTAAAATAGATATTATATAAATTAGATATATTTAAATATATCGCTCTTTCCGAGCACAAAGAGCGCCAAACACGGCTCCGGGATAGCCGTAAGCACCCCTACTGGAAGGAAAGTGACAAGAACGGGCTGGATTCAGGGACGCTGAGAAGGAAGTGCCCAGACATCCCATGTTGTTTAGGATTGTTCGACGAGTTGATGCTGGGGTATCTCAATGCCACAGCGGACGAGAAGCGCAGTGCCGACAAGGACCGGATGCGCACGCGACACCTGCGGCGTCATTTCGGCGGTCGGGTGATGAACACCCTGCAACCGATCGATGTTCGCGAGTACATCGCATTACGCAAAGGCGATGGCGTGAGAAACGCAACCATCAATCGCGAGATTGCGTTGCTTTCATCAGCGATCAACTATGCAATCCGTGAGTGGGATTGGGAATTGCCTAATGTGGCAAAAGGAAGAAAACTCAAGGAAGACGAGGGGAGGACACGCTGGATCTCCCGCGATGAGGCCGAGCTGCTTATTCAGGCCGCGGAAAGCGAACCGAAGGCGCAGCATCTGGCAGACTTCATTCGGCTGGCACTCAATACCGGTTGCCGTTCGGGTGAATTGCTTGGCCTTGAATGGTGTCGGGTCAACTTGCAGGAGCGATTACTGTTCCTGGAAGCCGACCATACCAAAGCGGGTAAACGGCGTTCGGTTCCCCTCAATGAAATGTCGCATCAGGCGATCATGAGCCGGCTGCGATTCCGTGCAACACGTTGCCCGGCAAGCCCATGGGTATTTGCCAAGGAGGACGGAACACGGATCAAGGCAGTCAGGCGGAGCTTCAAGACGGCCTGCCGTCGCGCAGGGATCGAGGACTTTCACATCCACGATCTACGACATACCTGTGCGGCCTGGTTGGTTGGTATTGGTGTTCCACTGGCAGAGGTGCGTGACCTGCTGGGACATGCTCCGGTTGTTGTGACCGAACGCTATGCCCACTTGTCACCGGACAAGGTGCGTGCTGCAGTCGCACAATTGGACAAACCGATGTCACGATTTGGTCAAGCTGATGCAACACAAGGGAAGGAAGTCGCCAGTAATGGCGTTATAACTGCATGATGTAGTTAGGTAATTATGGTGGCCAGGGACAGAATCGAACTGCCGACACGGGGATTTTCAGGGCCAGTAAAATCAATAACTTACTGATTAGCTTGAAACAGGGGGTCTTCGGTACAGT
>CALAZS010000212.1 GCA_937926265.1 uncultured Gammaproteobacteria bacterium | reverse complement strand
CTGCCGGTTCAGATTTATCTTTGGGCGGACGTACCGGAAGCGGCATTCCGTGAGCGCACAGCCGCGGCGATTATGGTGTTACTGGCATTCCTTGTGATTATGAACCTGATGGCGGTTTGGCTAAGGAAGAAATTCGAGAAACGCTGGTAATAGAGCCAGAATAAATTTTTTCTACCTGCAAAGCAGGTTGGAGTAAACAAAATGACTACAGATACGATGGATGATTACGAAATGAATGAAGAGGCAAAAAGTATCGAAGACGAAATTCATGAGCTGGAATCAGAGGATACTGAGACAGTTGGTACGCCGTTACTGTCACCCAGCAAATCCAGAATGACCTGTCGTAACGTTTTTGTTTACTACGGCGAAAAAATGGCCATTGACAACTGCTCCCTGGATGTTGGTAAAAACGAAGTTCTGTCAATGATTGGCCCATCCGGTTGCGGTAAATCAACCTTCCTGCGTTGTTTAAACCGTATGAACGATACGATCGATATCTGCCGTGTCGAAGGTGACTTGAAACTGGATGGTCAGAACATCTATGACCCCAAACTGGATGTTGTGCCGCTGCGTGCACGTGTTGGCATGGTTTTCCAAAAACCAAACCCTTTCCCCAAGTCAATTTATGACAATATTGCTTATGGCCCACGTATTCATGGCATGGTTGATAACAAAACCGATACCGACGAAATTGTAGAGTCATCTTTGAAACGAGCCGGCTTGTGGGAAGAAGTCAAAGATCGTCTTGACGCACCGGGTACCGGACTTTCCGGCGGCCAGCAACAGCGTCTTTGTATTGCCCGTGCGATTGCAGTCAGCCCGGAAGTTATCCTGATGGATGAACCATGTTCTGCTCTCGACCCGATTGCCACGGCAAAAATCGAAGAGCTTATCGACGAACTTCGAGAAGATTACACCATTGCCATCGTGACGCACTCCATGCAACAGGCTGCACGTGTTTCTCAGCGTACCGCTTATTTCCACCTGGGGAAACTGATTGAAGTGGGTCAGACCGACAAAGTCTTCACCAACCCGGAACACAAACTGACTGAAGATTACATCACCGGCAGATTTGGTTAATAACTCCGGATAATAAATTCAAAAAATAGCTTCTTATAAAAATTAGGAACCAATAATGTCTTCTCATACATTAAAGCGCTATGACAAAGAGCTGGATAAACTCAAAGAACAGGTCGAACACATGGGAGAGCATGTTGCACTGCACATGGGCATGCTGTTAAAAGGTATCGAAGATCTTCCCGGCGATTCAAAATTTGATGAAGTTATCGAGAGCGATATCACCATCAACGGCATGGAAGTAAAAGCCAGTAAAACTGTGCTAAAACTGCTGGCTCGTCAACAGCCGGTTGGTCGTGACCTGAGAATGATAATCGCGTCTTCACGTGTTGTTACTGAACTGGAACGTATTGGCGATGAAGTCGTTACCATTGCCAGAACACTAAAGGAATCTCACCAGCATTCGCCTTGTACTGATGGTGGAGTCACGGTAAGTACAGCCTCATTGCTGGCATCAGGTATTAACCTGCTGGAGCGTGCACTGCTTGCGCTGCACAATGACGATGTCGAAACGGCAAGGGATATGATGAACCGTCATGTTGCTCATGAAGGCACCTATTACCAGGATGCCGACCAGTTGATCGAATGCATTAAGCAGAACCATGAATCGATAGAGGAAAGTTTCAGCGCGGCATTGCAGGCCAATTCATTGAAACGTATTTGTGATCATATCCATAATATCTGTGAGCACACGATCTTCCTGATTGAAGGTGAAGACGTCAGGCATCCAGAAATCCAGGACGAAGACGAAGACTGATGATCACTGTTTTGCTGGTCGAAGATGAGCAGCCGATCAGGGACATGATCCGGTTTGCCTTGTCTCGAGAAGGCATTGATATGGTTGAAGCCGCTAATGCAGAAGATGCCCGCCGCGTGCTTTCTTCATGCCTGCCTGATTTGATTCTGCTAGACTGGATGCTGCCTGAAACGAGCGGCATAAAATTGCTGCGCGAATTCAAAAAGAAAAAGGAAGTTTCAAAAATTCCGGTCATCATGCTGACTGCCAAGGCTGAAGAGGAAGATAAAATCCTTGGTCTTGAAGCAGGCGCAGATGATTATGTCACCAAGCCATTTTCACCCAAGGAACTGATCGCCCGCATCCGTGCAGTCAACCGTCGTGTCATTGGTACCGATGTCCATGATCAGATTATCATTGGTGGCCTGACAATCGATATTAATGCCCACAAGGTCAACTGCAAGGGCGAATCGCTGCATCTTGGCCCGATTGAATATCGGTTACTGGTTTTTCTCGCGTCTCATTCCGGTCGTGTTTACAGTCGTACATCACTTCTTAACAATGTCTGGTCCGGCATGTTGGACGTTGAAGAACGTACGGTCGATGTTTACATTCGTCGTTTGCGGAAGGTGCTTGAGCCGCATGGCTGTGAGCAGATGTTGCAGACAGTGCGTGGCGCTGGTTACCGCCTCGACCACTAGTGAAATTCTACTTAGGCGGCACATTACTTCGTTAAAATTATTCTCAAAAATGCTCATTTACGGGTTGAGTAAACTCCTCGTTTTGAGAATAATTTTGCCTTGTACTGTATCCACCTAAGTGAATTTCACGTTTCGTAACAATACTTCCCATTACATTTTCACTTTATCGTTTTATCATTACCGTCTAATAAACGACCGGCGGATACACTTTGTACGATCATTTAAAATCAGAAATCCTGGTTCTCTTAGCACTGTTCATACTGACGGTAATGATTGGCTTTCTGGCAGATTATTGGCTTCTGCCGGGTCTTGTATTTTTATCAGGGTATATTGCCTGGCACCTGAGACAGATTTATTACCTTGAACGCTGGATGCTGGGTTTTGACAAGGAAGCCTCGCAATACCTGGTGGGTATCTGGCAATATGCCAGTGACAACATTACCCGCTACCAGAAAACCGGAAAAAAACGAAAACGCCGTATTTCAAAGTTATTAACCCGTTTTAACCAGACACTCGAAATGTTGCCGGATGCGATTGTGGTGATGGATGCAAAAATGCGAATCGAATGGGTTAACCCGGCAGCAGAAAATCTGCTTGGTGTAAATCGTAAACATAATGGTGTCCGGTTAAACGAAGTCATACACAACAGGCAATTTCTGCAATTCATTGAGAATGCAGAGTTTGATTTACCGGTTGAAATGATTTCACCGGTCAATAACAGTCTTGAACTGGAAGTAAAAATGACCCGTTTTGAAAACGGTCAGTATCTTTTTTCTGCACACGATATTTCCGAACTTAAAAAGGTTGAATCGATACGGCGTGAATTTCTGGCCAACGTATCGCATGAATTAAGAACACCACTGACTGTGATTTCAGGTTACCTGGAAATGCTCGAAAGCGATGAACTACCCGTTCACATTAAAGAAGGCATCAAGGCATCGATTCGTCAAACAGAACGCATGCATCAGCTGGTTTCAGACCTGTTAATGTTGTCTAAAATCGAGCTGCGTGATGATACTGCCTTGATTGAAGAGAATATTGATATTCCCAGGTTACTGGGTGGTTTGAGATCAGACGCGCAAAGACTCAGCGATAAACTCGAACATAGAATCAGCCTGCAAAGTGATCGCAGGCTGGGTATGCGAGGCAGTGAAAAGGAAATAACCAGTGCTTTTGGCAACCTTCTTTTCAATGCCGTACTGCATACTCCTGAACACACCCATATTGTTATAAGTTGGCAACGCAAAACCAATCACCTGGTGTTTTCTGTCCGGGACAATGGCCCGGGTATTGATGAAAAACATCTTGCCCACCTGACTGAAAGGTTTTATCGAATTGATCAGGCACGCTCACGCGAGCGCGGTGGAACCGGTCTCGGACTGGCAATCACCAGGCATGTGGTGCAGAGACACGATGGAGAGGTTAAAATCTTCAGTAAAGTCGGCGAAGGTACAACGTTCACACTGGAGTTTCCGCTCGAGCGTGCCATTGAGTTGAATGTTTCAGATGGCAGGCAGGCATTTGAAGCAAACGTTATCAACAAGTCGCACTAGAACTTCCAATTGGAATTTAAAGCAATCATCACAAGTGAGGAAATAATGAGCATTGATTCCCAGGCATTTGGTGGATATCCATATACGCGAATGCGTCGCATGAGACGTGATGATTTTTCCAGAAGGCTGATGCGTGAAACCCACGTAACACCGGATGATTTTATTTACCCGGTATTCGTCCTTGAAGGTGATAACAACCGTGAGGCAGTCAGTTCCATGCCGGGTGTTGAGCGTATGAGCATTGATCTGCTGGTTAAGGAAGCAAAACAGGTGGCGCAGCTTGGTATTCCAGCGATGGCACTTTTCCCGGTTACTCCCACTGAAGTTAAAAGCCTGGATGCGCGCGAAGCTTATAACCCGGATGGCCTGGCACAACGTGCGGTTCGTGCATTAAAAGATGCAGTACCGGAACTGGGTGTGATGACAGATGTTGCCCTGGATCCGTTCACAACGCATGGACAGGACGGCCTGATTGATGAATCCGGTTATGTAATGAATGATGAAACAGTAGAGGTGCTGGTCAAACAGGCCGTTTCACATGCCGAGGCCGGCGCTGATATTGTCGGCCCATCCGATATGATGGATGGCAGGGTTGGTGATATACGGGATGCACTGGAACATGAAGGCCATATTCATACCCTTATCCTGTCTTACTCTGCCAAGTATGCATCGAGTTTTTACGGGCCGTTTCGTGATGCGGTGGGTTCGTCCGGCAACCTGGGTTCCGGTAACAAGTACACTTACCAGCAGGATCCGGCTAACAGTGATGAAGCCTTGCGTGAAGTTGCCATGGACCTGGCCGAAGGTGCTGACATGGTGATGATCAAACCGGGAATGCCTTACCTGGATATTGTCAGAAGAATCAAGGACCAGTTTGCAGTGCCGACTTATGTTTACCAGGTCAGTGGTGAATACGCGATGTTGAAGGCCGCAGCACAGAATGGCTGGCTGGATGAGAAGGCTGTTGTGATGGAGTCTTTGACCTGTATTAAACGGGCCGGGGCTGATGGGATTTTGACTTATTTTGCCAAGCAGGCTGCAGAATGGTTAAACGAATAGTTGCAGCAGTAGATTCAATTCAGGCTCCGGTCTTTTCTCTGAACGTTCGAGCCATCCATGGTCACTCGACTCCGGGCATCCTGCCCTTCGTACGCCAGAGAAAAGACAAAGCCTGAATAAATCCTGCTGCATGCAAAACAAACAAGAGGGTGTGGTATCAATACTTTTTCAGGTGTCTGAGGACAGGATGTCCGAAGTCAAGCGATACATGGATGTACCAGAGCGACCAGAAAAAGTATTGATATCACACCCAATAGCAATCAGAGGTAATGATGACAGACCATTACGCCGTAATCGGTAACCCAATCGAACATTCCAAATCACCGGCCATTCACAAAATGTTCGCCGAACAAAGCGGTGAAGATGTTGAATACGGCCGTATACTGGGTGAAGATTTTGTGAAAGATGTGCAGGCTTTCATCGAAGCAGGTGGCAAGGGTCTGAATGTCACTGTGCCTTTCAAGGAACAGGCATTTCAAATGGCTACCAGTCTCTCAGACAGGGCTAAAACAGCCGAAGCCGTTAATACCCTGTTATTCAGGGACGGCACGATTGCGGGTGACAATACCGATGGTGTTGGCCTGGTTACAGATCTCGGTTGTAACCATCTGTTTAACTTTGCCGGTGCCAACATATTATTACTCGGTGCCGGTGGCGCTTCCAAGGGAGTGCTCAGACCGTTACTGGAGCAGACACCGGCAAAACTGGTGATTGCCAACCGTACAGCATCGAAAGCAATCAGTCTGGCAGAAAAGGTAAAGGATATTGGCAGCGTCGTGGGTTGCGGTCTGGATGAGTTGGCCGGTCATACATTTGACCTGATCATCAACGGAACCGCGGCCGGGTTATCCGGGCAACTGCCAGCCATCCCTGAGGATTGTCTTGAACCCGGGGGCTGGACGTATGACATGATGTATTCAACCGAGCCGACAGCATTTGTCAGCTGGGGAAAAGCTCATAAAGCCGGTAAAGCCCTTGATGGACTTGGAATGCTGGTAGAACAGGCTGCCGAATCCTTTTACCTGTGGCGACAGGTTCGTCCTGAAACCAGTCAGGTTATTGATGCGTTGAGATAAACACATGCAAACAACTAGCGAAAAACATGAAAAAAGGATTCTAGAGCAGGTCAGGGAGCAGATAGATAAAGGCCGCCTGGTAGAAAACCTTGCCCGTCACCAGGCCGGTCCCCGGGAAGATGTTGTTTCACAGCTGGTACACAGGCAACAGCAGACCCACCTGGAAAAATTTCTCTCTAATCTGCATACCGCCGATGTTGCCTGGGTATTGGAAAACCTTACCCAGGAAGATCGCCAGTTAGTCTGGCAAATGCAGTTACCCATTCGTGGCGGTCAGGTCCTGCTGGAGCTATCCGATTCAGTTGCAGAGCAGATTATTGAAATCAGCAGTGAAGCAGAGCTTCGCAAGTTGCTGGCACAACTGGATGCAGAAGAACTGGGTTATATCACTGACCTGGTTCCAGAGCACCTGATGCTGGAACGTCTTGATGACCTGTCCAGGGAGGACAAAGACTGGGTCAACAATGCACTGCAGTATGAAGAGGACAGTGTTGGTGAAATGATGGGTAAGGACATGCTGCTGGTGCGCCAGTTCCAGGTCCTGAAAGATGTTATTGAAGAGTTGAAAAATAAAAAAGATTTACCTGATCAGAATGACAAGCTTTTCGTGATTGACCGGCGAGGACACCTGGCCGGTGTGCTGCCATGGCAATCACTGGTATTGAATGACCAGGAAAAAACGGTGGAAGAGGTTATGGCCAAGGATGTTGTCACGTTCATGGTTGATGAACCGGCCTCGAATGCTGCCAGGGCATTTGAACGATATAACCTGATATCGGCTCCGGTTGTCAGTGGCGCCGGTCGCCCCATAGGACGGCTGACAGTAGATGAAGTCATGGACTTTGTACGTGACGACATGAGTGAGGATGCACTTAACTCCGCCGGTATTGCCAACGAGGAAGACCTTTTTGGACCGGTTTGGAAAAGTGCCAAAAACCGCTGGTTATGGTTGTCATTAAGTTTGCTCACAGCGTTTTTTGCTTCCAGGGTGATCGGCCTGTTTGAAGAAACTATCACCCAGTTTGTTGCGCTGGCGGCATTAATGCCGATTGTGGCTGCCATTGGTGGTAATACCGGTAACCAGACAACAACCCTGGTGGTTCGTGGCCTGGCGCTGTCACAGATTGATGATGCCAATGTTGGGCACCTGGTAAGAAAGGAAATGACGTTGAGTGTACTCAACGGTCTTGTCTGGGGAAGTACGGTTGGACTGTTTGCTCTGGTTTTTTACCAGGATATCGGATTAATGCTGGTAATTGCCGCTGCCATGGTGCTCACCCTGTTACTGGCGGCAATTCTGGGTCTGGCGATACCATTTACCCTGCAGTCAATGAAGCGGGACCCGGCACTTGGTTCCGGGGTCCTGGTAACCGCTATAACCGACAGTATGGGCTTTTTTATTTTCCTTGGTTTGGCAGCCGTTTTCCTGGTCAAGTAATGCAAGTTTAGATACCCGTCATGGTTTTCCTGGCGGGTTTTTCTATTGCCAGAATAAATCATTATTGCTCTAGTTCGGCAATGACATTGGAGGCTTGTCGTAATCGATTGGACAAAATCTGGTTGAGGTTTTTCATCAGCTTGAAACCAATTTCAGGATGGGATTTTCTTAATTGATCAAAATTGTCTTTTGAAATTTTAAAGCAGATGGCATCTGTCGCAGCTTTCACTGAGGCAGACCGGGACTGGTGGTCAAGCAGGCTCATTTCTCCAAACAGGTTACCGGCAATTAATGTAGTAATGCGACGTTTCCTGCTTGAGCCTGGAATTTCAAGTAATACATCCATTTTCCCTTTCACGAGAAAATAAGCACTATCACCATTAGAGTCCTGTAGAAAGACATTTTCATCAGCGCGAAATTTCCTGATCTCTGTAAACCGGCTTAACCTCCTAACTTCCTCATCGTTTAAACCATTGAGTAAATTACTTGAGTCTATGGATCTTCTAAGGCTGTCCTTGGCTTTGAAGCCACTATGTTTTAAAAGTAATTCCTCGCAATGTGCCAGCGCGCTATAAGTGTCATCATAAATAGATTCAAGTTCAATATATTCAAAGACCCTGTTGGCATGCATGTTAAGCCAGATCCAGCGAGGTGTAAGTTTTGATTTACGACGGTCATGATTGCCTTGAAGATCAAGCTTTTCCTGGAAAAGTCGTCTTTCGACTTCAAGACAGCTTAAGAAAAGTTGGATGTTGTTATCAGAACAAAGTTTTTTGACCGCAATAATGGTTGATGCGCCCGAACTGTCAACCGAGGACAGTTTTCTTAAGTCCATAATAAGAAATTGAATATTCTGCTTAATGATTTTTTTCGTTTCAGTCAGTAATTCAACGCTGGATCCGAAAAATAAGGCACCTTGTAATTCAAAAACAGCAATCTGTGAACCATGTTGTTCGAGAAATTCCAGTTCTTCAGCCGGTCTTTGTATTTTTGAATAAAGGCGGGAGCCAAGGATAATTCGTCGAACCGGGCTACGGCCCGTGCCGATGGCGAACATTAAAACAGAGATAAAAATGCCAACACCAATCGCGGCATTCAGAGAAAAGACGAGTGCTGTGGTAATCACAACAAGCTCAACGATAACATCTCCTATTAGAACCTGCCGGAATGGGATTTTCTTGCCGATAATGCTCAGGATTTTTTCGAAAAATGACCGGTCAATCGCCTGAAATGAAATCGCGATTAACATACCAATGGCCGCCCAGAGTGGCAGTCCTCCCAGCATTGGCAGTAGAACAATGACGAGTAAAAACAGCATCAGGCTGCTGCCAATATTGGCTAGCCTGTTTGAATTTGGCCTGGATTGATAGACTGCCATGGAGCGGTTCATCGTACCTGAGCCTGGCAGAAAACCGACCACGCCCATCAGCATATTAGTCAGGCCATGATGTTTAAGTTCTTTGTTCAGGTTGCTGCTGGTACCGATCTGTTTATCCAATGCAATCAGGGAAAGCACGGTATCAAAGGCGGCCAACAGGCTCACTGATACACCTACTGAAAAAGCAATACCGATGTTGTTGATAAATAAATGCCAGTCCGGCTCAGCAGGAAAAATGCTCAGCACAAGTAACCAATTGCTGGTTTCAATTTGCTGGATGAGCTGACCTTCTGGCATGTCGAAATAATCAAGACCGATGTAATAAACAGCTGTGCCAGTGATAATGCCAATCAGGGCCGAAGGAATTGCACGTATGCGCCCTTCAAGTGAGAAGGCAATAATCAAGGTTATGCCACTGACAAGCAATGCCCAGGTATCAATGTTCTGCTCACCTGAAAACAGGCTGGAAGGAAAATTCTCCTGGGGTAGGTTCAGGGCGATAGGCAGGGATTTGAAGATAACCAGGAAAGCCGAGGCTGTCACAAAACCTCCGAGCACTGGAACTGGTAGGTATGAGGCAAGATGGCCTACTTTTAAAACTCCGGCCAGGTATTGAAAAAAGCCCGCGATAACAATTCCTGAAAACGACATAAGAACCGTTAGCTCAGGGCTCAATCCAATATTGAGCCCGGCCTGGATACTGCCGGCAATGACCAGTGCGGTCATTGCCCTGGGACCGGAGAGCAATGAAGGGTTTGTGCTTAATGAAGCGGTTAGTAAACCAAATAAAATGGCAGAGCCCAGGCTGGCAGTCAGACCATAGATCACCCAGTCAGTGCCGAGCGGGCTAAAAGCAATCAATCCATATGCAATAACCTGTGGAAGAGTGGCAAGGGCGCCGACCAGCGAGGCTGATAAATCCTTTGAAGAAATCATTTTAAAAAGTTTTAGAATTAAACGGATTCGACCCTGTTGCGGCCATTGGCCTTGGCCCGGTAAAGAGCATCATCCGCGCGTTTAAGCAACCCCTCAAGCCTGTCATCTTCCTGCATTTCAGTTATGCCAACACTGACACTTAACGCTAGTGGGTGCTCACCTCCAATATGCGGCAGGGCAGCGATTTTAGCACGTATACGTTCTGCTGCCTGTGCTCCTCCTTCAAGTCCCATCCCCGGTAAACAAAGAGCGAACTCCTCTCCACCTATACGTCCAAGAATATCGTACTGACGAATCAGCAGTTTTGTTTCATTGCTAAAAAGAATCAGTACCAGGTCACCGATCGCATGGCCGAACTCATCATTAACACTTTTAAAACGATCAAGGTCCAGCATTGCCATGCATAACGGCGTGTTGTTGCGTTTGCATCGTTGAATTTCAGTCTCTGCCGCTTCGGTAAAGGCACGGCGGTTATAGACCTGGGTCAAGGTGTCATAATTTGCCAGGTCAATGAGTTGATCTTCTGAACGCCTGAGCGGTACAAAAACATAACGATGCATAACAAACCACATCAGCATCATCAGTAAAATAATCACCAGCAGGCTCGCTGCGATGGCAATCAGTAACAGGTTGTTGAGTGACTGGTATATCGGGCCTGAGTCGTAAGTTATTTCTATCTGGTAGCCGGGCTGGTTTGGAAAAACGGTGCGATGATAGGATAAATATTCACTGCTGGAATCGCCCTGGTATTTTGCAAAGATATCGTTTTCCGGGTCGGTAATTTTGATATTCACCAGTCCGGTCACATGCTTGGCCCACAGTGATAACAGTTTCTCAGCTTCTGTACGGTTTCCCTGTAACAAGTCTGTTTCAAGTACTTCCATGGCAGCATTGATCTGATTTTTGAGATTAAGATATTCCTGTTCGAGCAGAGAATCCCGCTGGTAACTAATCATCCCGATACTCAGGGCGGTCAGAAACAGGAAAAGCACCATGGATATAATCCAGTAGGCGCGGGTTATTTGTGTGCGCTCGGTTTTCATCTTGGTTGTTATTTTCGGCTACAGCGTTGCTAATAGTATAGCTATCTAATCATTCTGTGCCGAGGTGCGGTGTTTTTCCGCCAGCTTATGATAGTTTTCTGCTGAATAAACCAGGAAATCTTTTTCCTTATCAGTTAATTTCCGAATTTTTTTCACCGGGCTGCCAACGTAAAGAAAACCGGACTCAAGTTGCTTGCCCCCCGGCACCAGCGATCCGGCACCAATCATGACCTGTTCTTCTACGAATGCGTTATCAAGTATGATACTACCCATGCCCACCAGGCAGTAATCGGCGATCTGGCAACCGTGTAAAGTTACCAGGTGACCAACAGTGACATGACTGCCAATAATCAGCGGGGCACCACCCGGCATGAATTCGCTGTCATGGCTAATGTGCAGAATGCTGTTATCCTGAATATTGGTTTCTTCGCCAATGCGGATTTTATGAATGTCACCACGGATAGTGACATTCGGCCAGACGCTGCTGCGGGCACCAATTTTGGTATTACCGATAACTACGGCACTTGGATCTATCCAGACAGTTGGGTCAATTTCAGGGTAATAATTGTCAAAGTGCCTTATATTTGTCATGGTTAATTCGCTATGATGTAAGTCAGTCAATCTTCAGGAGATCTCATGGAAATTGGAACGATCATATTTTGGGGCATTATCGCCATAATCGTTGTTTATTTTATAACCATTTACAACAACCTTGTGTCTTTAAAACATGGTGTCAGTAAAGCATGGTCAAATATCGACGTTCTTCTCAAGCAGCGCCATGATGAACTGCCAAAGCTGGTGGAAACCTGTAAACAGTATATGCAATACGAACAGGAGACCCTGGAAAAGGTCATGCAGGCACGAAATGCGGTTTACACTGCCGGCCAGAGTCATGACCTTGCTGCGCTGGGCATTGCAGAATCACAACTGCGTATGGGAATGGGGCAGTTATTCGCCGTAGCTGAGAACTATCCTGAACTGAAAGCCAACGAAAGTTTCAATCATCTGCAAAGCCGTATTTCTGATCTGGCCAACTCTATTGCGGACCGCCGTGAGTTTTACAACGAGGCGGTGAATAACAATAACGTCCGTATTGAACAGTTTCCTGATGTCATCGTTGCCCGCATGCTGAACTTCCAGGCCGCTGATCTGCTTGAGTTCAGTGATGAGGAAAAAGCTGACGTTAATATCAAGCAATTATTCGAATAATCCTCGGACTTTCTGAATGAGGTAATCATTGCTTTTTGCCAAGGTGTCAACAGCAGGGATGCTGTTGTCAAGCTACAGGGAAGTATTTACGCGTCTTTGGCAAAAAGTAAAGGTTACCTCAATAGACTTTTAGAATGACTATTACTGAACAAATCACTCATATGGCCGAAGGACAGTTCTGGTTCTTTCTGGCCTTTGCCACCTTCCTGGCGGGCCTGTGTTTTTACTTTGCATTCAACTACCTGAAAAAATCCCGTTTAATAGAAGATACACCGACGGCAAAGATTCGTTCTGCCGCCCAGGGTTATGTTGAGCTGGAGGGTAATGCCAAAGAGTCAAAAGAGTTCCCGGTTATCTCGCCGTTAACCGATAGCCAGTGCTGCTGGTTTCGTTATGAGATTGAGCGCAAGTCTGACAAGAACTGGCGCACCGTTGAAAAGGGCAGCAGTGAACACCCGTTTGTTATTGAAGATGAAACCGGCAACTGCATCGTATTACCCAAAGGCGCTGAGGTCACGGCAACAGACCGCAGTGTCTGGTACGGAAAAACCCGCCAGCCGGAAGACAGAAACCCGGCGAGAACGCCGGTAAAAATGTCAGTGGGCAGTTTCCAGGTGAAAGTCGATGACTTCAGTGCCTCGTTTAAAACCGGTTTTTCATTTACCCAGTACCGTTACACCGAGGAACGCATTTACGCAGGTGATCATCTTTACGCGATGGGGCATTTTACCTCGTTACAGGACAGTGACCATCACCGCAAGAAGAATGAACTGGCAACGGAAATATTAAAACGCTGGAAACTGGACCAGGATGGCATGCTGGCAAGGTTTGATTCAGATGGAGACGGCAAAATTGATGTTGATGAATGGGACAATGCACGCGCATCAGCCAAGCGAATTGCCAGTGAAAAATATGATGCAGAAAAAGATACACGTATTTACCACACGTTATCCAAGTCACCTGTAAAAGGTTATCCTTTCCTGCTTTCAACGTTACCTCAGTTTGCATTGGCTAAGCGTTACAAAACGGCATCGGCATTTCTGTTGGCTGGCTTTTTACTGTTCGGTGTGGGCGCAACGGTAATGGTCACATCACGCTTTTAATTAAATAACATATTGATTATCCAGTTTTTATTTCATATCAGGATACATTAGTATCACTATCAAATTGTTAACAAATTATATTTATACCTATGAGTAACCCATTACTAGACATGCAGGAGCTGCCGGCTTTTTCCAGTATAAAGCCGGAGCACGTAGAAGCAGCTATTGATACCTTGCTTGCAGACAACCGCAAAGCAATCGATCAGTTGTTAAAAACAGTCGATAACCCTGACTGGTTTACCATGATAGAACCAATCGAAGAGATGGATGACAGGTTATCGCGGGCCTGGTCGCCGGTATCGCATATGAACTCAGTGGTAAATTCGGACGAATTACGTGCAGCTTACAATGCCTGTCTTCCCAAACTGTCCGAGTATTCAACCGAGCTTGGTCAGAATCTTGAGTTGTTCAAGGCTTACGAGGCGGTCTACCAAAAAAATGAAGGTTTGGATGATGCTCAGAAGAAAGTACTTGAGAATGCCCTGAAGGATTTCAGGCTCTCAGGTATCGACTTGCCGGAAGACAAGAAAAAACGCTTCGGTGAGATCAGCCAGTCACTTTCTAAACTGCACAGCCAGTTTGAAGAAAATCTTTTGGATGCTACCAATGACTGGTTCAAACGGATTGGCGATGAAAGCGAGCTGCAAGGTCTGCCCGAGTCTGCGCTGGGCCTGGCGCGACAGAATGCTGAGCAACGTGAACTTGAAGGTTGGGTGCTGACACTGGATTTTCCTTCTTACTACCCGGTAATGACTTATGCAGATAATGCGAGCTTAAGGGAAGAGCTTTATCGAGCCTACAATACCAGGGCGTCAGACCAGGCTGAAAAATCAGAGTGGGATAACAGCAGCATAATGGATGAAATTTTGGCACTTCGTCATGAGCAGGCAGAATTGCTGGGTTTTGATAATTTCGCTGAAAAGTCGCTGGCGAAAAAAATGGCCAGAAGCACTGATGAGGTTTTTGCTTTCTTAAATGACCTGGCTGCACGGTCACGCCCCCAGGCTGAAAAAGAACTTGATGAACTTAAACAGTTTGCCAAAAATGAATTTGCAATTGATGAGTTAAATCCATGGGATATCGCTTACTACAGCGAAAAGCTGCGTCAGCAAAAATACAATTTTACCCAGGAAGAGGTAAAGCCTTATTTCCCGGTCGATCGTGTCATCCAGGGCATGTTCGATATTATCTCCGAGCTCTACGATGTCAGTTTTGTGCAGGTTGAAGGCATCGATACCTGGCATCCGGATGTACGTTTTTACGAGATACGTGATGATGAGGGTGTACGTGCAAAATTTTATTTTGACCTGTATGCAAGGCCCAAGAAACGTGGTGGTGCCTGGATGGATGATTGTGCCTCGCGTTTGAAAACCAGCCAGCGCTCGCAACTGCCGGTTGCCTACATGACCTGTAATTTCACGCCACCGGTTGACGGCAAGCCTGCATTGCTCACACATGACGAAGTGGAAACACTGTTTCATGAGTTTGGACATGGTCTGCATCACATGCTGACACGTGTCGATTACTCAGCGGTTTCCGGTATTAATGGTGTTGCCTGGGACGCCGTGGAACTGCCTTCACAGATCATGGAAAACTGGTGCTGGGAAAAACAAGGCCTTTCGATGATTTCAGGTCACTATGAAACCGGTGCGCCTATACCGGATGATTTGTTTGAACGCATGCTTGCGGCAAAAAACTTCCAGTCAGCAATGATAATGGTCAGGCAGTTGGAGTTTTCCCTTTTTGATTTTCGTATCCATGCTGAATATGACCCGCAAAAAGCAGGTCGAATTTACGATATTTTAAACGAGGTACGACGCCAGGTATCTGTGATATATCCGCCAGAGTGGAGTCGTTTTGCGCATGGTTTTTCACATATATTTGCCGGAGGTTATGCAGCCGGGTATTACAGCTACAAGTGGGCTGAAGTATTGTCAGCGGATGCCTTTTCCATGTTTGAAGAAAATGGCGTGCTGGATAAATCGACGGGTAAGCGTTTCCTTGAAAACGTGCTTGAAAAAGGCGGATCGGAAGATGCGATGGACCTGTTTGTTGCCTTCCGGGGCAGGGAACCCGAGATTGACGCCTTGTTGAGACATTCAGGCATTCAAGACTCAGGCATAGCAGCATGAGACCTGTTCTGTTGATGGCGATGCTGCTGAGTGTGTTTTCCGTGCAGGCAGCATACATCACCGATAAGCTGGTTGCAGGTCTGTACAAGGAGAACAAGGTTTCTGACAAACCTTTAAAAGCGCTTAGCAGCGGTACCCCACTTGAAGTGATTGAACGCAAAAACGGTTTTATCAAGGTGCGCACATCTGATGGCACTATAGGCTGGGTTGAGGCAACTTACCTTACCGATGAAAAGCCGGCAAAAGCCCTGCTGCTGGATACCCAGGCCAGGGTTTCGACGCTGCAGAAACAACTGGATCAGCTTAAGGCCCTGCAGAAAGAGGGTGCATCAGGTGATGCGCTTGAAGACCTGGCAGCAATGCAGGAAAAACTTGCCAAGGCTGAAGGGCAGGTCAGCCAGCTGGAACTGCAGTTACAGGCGGCCAGGGTCAATATTAAAAATCTTGAAGACTCCAGAAACCTGTTTGAACGGGAAAAAGAAAAACTGCTTGAAGATGTTAAGGCAAATGTTCAGTCTGAAATCAACCAGCTGGAAAAAGACAAGCAGGCATTGCAGCAGCAAATTGCCCAAGTCGCGTCCATCCTGAATTTACAGAATGCTGAGCCGGCTGGAGCAGAGGCAACTGATTCAGCAGCGTCGAAACTTCCTCTTGAAATTGGCAGTAACAGTAACAGTGACAGTAAAAGTGATAAGGCTTTCGTCATTGCAAAACCACTCGGAGATATTGTGCTCTGGATACTGGTGGGCATCAGCCTGTTGGCAGGTATTGCGCTGGGTTATTTTTACATGCGCCACAAAGTGCACCAGCGTTTTGGCAGTGCCTTCCGACTATAGGCAAATTAAAAAATGGAATATAAAGACCTTCGCGACTTCATTGACCAGCTCGAACAGCAGGGTGAATTAAAACGCATTCAAACTGAAGTCGACCCCAATCTGGAGATGACAGAAATTGCTGACCGGGTTCTGCGAGCAGGCGGCCCGGCGCTGTTGTTTGAAAATCCCAGGGGCCATGATATTCCAGTATTGGCCAACCTGTTCGGAACACCGAAAAGGGTGGCGATGGGCATGGGTGAAGACAGCGTTGATGCGCTGCGCGAGGTTGGCAAACTGCTGGCAATGCTGAAGGAACCGGACCCTCCCAAGGGTATGAAAGATGCCTGGCAGAAACTGCCGATATTCAAAAAAGTGCTGGATATGGCGCCCAAGGAAAGGCGCAGTGCAGCCTGCCAGGAAGTCATTATTGAAAAAGAAGATATCGATTTAAGCCGAGTTCCGGTGCAAACCTGTTGGCCGGAAGATGCCGGACCGTTGATAACATGGGGCCTGGTTATCACTAAAGGCCCTGAGAAAAAGCGCCAGAACCTTGGCATATACCGAATGCAGGTGATTGGTAAAAACCGTGTCATCATGCGCTGGCTTGCACATCGTGGTGGCGCCCTTGACTTCCGTGACTGGCAGAATCGTTACCCCGGAGAACCATTTCCTATTTCTGTAGCGCTGGGTGCAGACCCGGCAACCATTCTTGGGGCAGTGACACCGGTACCGGACAGTTTGTCAGAGTATGCATTTGCCGGGCTGTTACGTGGTTCACGAACCGAGTTGGTCAAGTCCAAAACCAATGACCTGTTGGTGCCGGCCTCGGCGGAGTTTGTCCTGGAAGGTTATCTATACCCTGATGACATGGCTCCGGAAGGTCCATTTGGTGACCACACCGGATACTACAATGAAGTGGATAATTTCCCGGTGTTTAGCATTGAGCGTATAACGCATCGTAAGAACCCGATTTACCACAGCACTTACACGGGCAGACCACCTGATGAACCGGCAATTCTGGGTGTTGCCCTCAATGAGGTTTTTGTTCCGATACTGCAGAAACAGTTTCCGGAAATTACAGATTTTTACCTGCCTCCGGAAGGCTGTTCCTACCGTATGGCAGTCGTCAGCATGAAAAAACAATACCCGGGCCATGCCAAACGCATCATGTTTGGTGTCTGGTCATTTCTGCGCCAGTTCATGTACACCAAGTTTGTCATCGTCACTGATGATGACGTGAATGTACGTGACTGGAATGATGTGATCTGGGCCATGACAACACGCATGGACCCTGCCCGTGACACTACCATTGTTGAAAACACACCGATTGATTACCTCGACTTTGCTTCCCCGGTTTCGGGTCTTGGTGGAAAGGTTGGGTTTGATGCCACCAACAAATGGCAGGGTGAAACTGACCGGGAATGGGGCCGGCCTATCGTTATGGATCAATCTGTAAAAGAAAAGGTTGATGCAATTTGGAAAGATTTAGATTTATAGTTTTCGCAAGTACGTATGAATGAGGGTAAGCCGATTAACTTGAGCACCAAACCGTATTCTTTTACAAAAGGTTAAATCTGATGAAAAAAATCACATCCATATTAGTTTTGGCGAGCTTGCCCGTCTTTGTCACCGCAGGTTGGCAGGACATGCTGAATAAACAGGTCGAGTCTTTCCAAAAAGGTGATACAGGCAGCATCTCACAAGTTGCCGAAAGTGCACTCAGTAACGATGAAGTTATTGGTGGTTTAAAGCAGGCACTTGAAAAAGGTGTTGATTACGCGGTTGACGGTCTGGGTAAAACGGACGGTTTTCTGGGTAACCCCAAGGTCAAAATACCGATGCCGGACAAGCTCTCGCAACTTGAAGGATTGCTGAGAAAACTTGGCCAGGATAAGTATGCTGATGAATTTGTTGTCACCATGAACCGTGCAGCAGAACAGGCCGTGCCACTGACAAAAGACATACTCAAAAAAGGTGTGCGTGAACTGACCTTTGAGGATGCCAAAAACCTGCTTAATGGCCCTGATGATGCGGCTACCCAGTATTTGAAAAAAATTGGTGGAGACAGTCTCAGGGAGAAAATTACACCGATGGTAAAACAGGCAACCGACAATGTTGGAGTGACCAGCCAGTATAAAAGCCTGTTTAATAACTTAGGATTTATGGGGAGTATGTTGAACCCAGAAGACTATGATATTGACAAATATATTACAGAAGAAACCATGGACGGAATCTTCACAATGCTGGCTGAACAGGAAAAGCAGATCCGCGACAATCCTATGGAGCGCTCAACAGATCTGTTAAAGAAAGTTTTTGCTAACTGATACAAAATTAAATTATTTTTTCTGAAAATAAAGTACTAATTATTCAGGAGAGATGGCGTCTGAGGCCAGGAAGGCCGAGGTCGAGCGCCCATGGATGGGTTTACAGCGTCCAGCTACCCTGAAGGTTAGTACACAAACTTTTCAAAACAAAACTAGTGACGTTACAACAGGGGGCTTTATGAAAAAACTATTACTACCGATTTTACTGGTGTTCTCAATCCAGGCCATGGCTGAAGATGATCAACTCAGTGTTCCGGTTTATCGCTTAACACTGGATGCTGCGAACAGTGTTGCCCAGGCGGCTATTGATGAATGTCGTAAACAAGGTATTCAGGCTGGAGTTACCGTAGTGGATCGTAATGGTATTGTGCAGGTAGCACTCCGAGATACATTGGCACCACAAATAACCTTGCCTATCAGTAAAGGTAAAGCGCTGGCCGCGGTTAATTTCGGTGTTTCAACAGCTGACCTGGCAGATCGTGCCAATACGCCGATTGGGCGTGTACCTGGCCTGGTAATGTCCCAGGGTGGGTTGCTAATTCAGGCAGCAGGTAACAACTTTGGTGCAGTGGGAGTCAGTGGAGCGCCATCAGGTGCTACCGATGAAGAGTGCGCGCAGGCCGGTGTCAATGCCATTCAGGATGACCTGGAAATGTCACTTTAACCGGATTACTGTTATTCCTTGTCTTTAATGCCAGGGATTTATCCCTGGCAATTTCCCTCTATCACTGCTTTAATTTAACAAAATCACTCAATGGCATGCGCACGTCTTCGCGATGCGATTACCTAAAAACATAAAAGACAATCTCTATTTTCTCCTGGCTGAAACCAGTTCGCAGGTCGCTAATCTTACGGTACTGCTGGAAACCTCCTCATTAACCGTTGGCCAGCGAATTCTTGATCGCCATGGTTATAGCTATAACCTGAAAATGCGCATTCATGATGCCTGCACGGATTTACTGCGTTCAGGTAAAAAAAATGAACTGGATATTTTCTCACTTAGGGCGGCCGAGAAAATTGCATCTGACCTGGAGAGCCTGACTGATATTTGCCATGACTGTGTGCGTCTGACAAATAAACTGAGCAGAAAAAACTCTCTTAAGAATTCAGCGGTCATTCGTCTGCTTGACCAGGTTCAGGAAGGCCTGTCGATTATTGAAACATCCATTGAGGAGGACAATACCAAGCTGGCGCTGAAAATTGGCAATATCGAAAGGGATCTGGATCGATCATATAACACGCTTTTTGAAGAAAAGCTGAAACGTCTGAAAAAACTTAAACGTCCGGAAAATGCCGTAACCGCCCTGATTATTGCTCAACGAATCGAGGAAATGGGGAATGTGCTTCAGGACATTGCTGAATCCATCATGTCAGCTCGTCTTGGTCAGCCTATGCACCTGGACAGATTTCGTTCGCTAAAAACTGCTTTGTCAGACCTGGGTTTGATCGATGCCGAAGTTGAACCAATTGCTGAAACCAAGTCGGGCAGTGGCATTTCAGGTATTTCGCCAGGTAAGTCCCAAACTAACCTCAATGGTAAAAAAAGCAAGGCCGGCAAAGAAAGCTATGCCGCAATATTAAAAGATGGCAACAAGGACAAGTTAAAAGAAGAGCGTGAAAGCGTTGAAAACTGGCATGAGATTTTTCCCGGGCTTGCACCACAGATTCTTTCGTATTCAAAAAAAGGTAAAAATGCCTCGTTACTGATTGAACATCTGCCAGGACAGACATTCGAACAGATCCTGCTGCAGTGTGACCGCGACACATTGTCGACGACGCTAAAATTTCTGACAAAAACGCTGAAAGCGGTCTGGACTGAAACCCGTCAGAAAAAAGTTATAAGTGCCAATCATATTCAGCAACTGACCAAACGCTTTGACTCGGTCACTGAAATTCACCCCGAATTCGATACCGGCGAAATGAAGATCTGTGGAGAAACCGTTTCTTCTGTGAAAAAGCTTTTGGGCAGAGCTGAAAAACTGGAACAGTCTTATCCACCACCTTTTTCCGTTTATATCCATGGTGATTTCAACCTGGATAATATTATTTTTGATGTCGATTCAAAAAAGATTCGATTTATTGACCTGCATCGTTCGTGTTACCTTGATTATGCTCAGGATGTTGCAGTTTTCATGGTGTCAAACTACCGTTTACAGGTGCTCGATAAACCTACGAGAAAAAAAATACAAATGGTTGCCATAAACATGTATGAATTTGCATCGGGTTTTGCCAAAAAACATGACGATGACCATTTTGATATCCGTCTTGGTCTGGGACTGGCAAGATCATTTATCAGTTCTACGCGTTTTATCCTGGATAAAACACTCGCCAATAAAATGTTTTTAAGAGGCATCTATCTCCTGGAAAGCCTGATTAACGCAGATGAAAAGGCACTGAAGAAATACCAGTTGCCGGTAGAGGATCTGTTTGCATGAAACCCTTGAAAATCGCCGTGATTGGCATACCCGGTAAATGGTCTACTGAAATACTGGCTGATGCAATTGAACAGAAAACCGGTTTCAGGCTGGTGCTGGATATGGCAGAAATCAGTGCTGACCTGGCCAATGCAAGATTAATGGCCGGAGACATCAATCTCTGTGAACTTGACGGTATCATGGTCAAGAAAATCAGCCAGGAATACAGCTGTGCGACGCTTGATCGCATTGAGTTGCTGCGCCTGGCAGAACATGCAGGCGTCAGGGTGTTTACGTCGCCGGAAAAAATCATACGCATGATTGACCGGCTTGCATGCACCATGACATTGAGCAACGGCGCTATACCCATGCCTGCCACCAATGTAACCGAAAATGTTGATGAGGCCATCGCAGCGGTTAAAAATTTTGGTGAAGCGGTTTTTAAACCACTTTACTCAACCAAGGCCAGGGGGATGTGTGTCATCAGCGCTGAGTTGCCTGATGATGAAATTCGTTCCCAGGTGGTTGATTTTAAAATGGACAATCCGATGATGTACATTCAGCAGAAGCTCAATCTCTCAGGCCGTGACTATGGTATGGTGTTTCTTGGAGGCAATTACCTGGGTAGTTATGCGCGTGTTGCACAAAGCGATGCCTGGAACACCACGATAAACAGCGGCGGCAAATACGCATTGTATGAACCGCCGGAATCTACGATTGAAATTGCCAGTAAGGCCGAGTCACTGTTTAACATGGATTTCACCACGGTCGATGTTGCCGATTCAGAGCTGGGGCCAATAGTGTTTGAGGTGTCTGCTTTTGGTGGATTTAAAGGTGCAAAAGAAGGTATCGGTATTGATGCTGCATCGCTTTATGCGGAGTATGCAATTAAAGAGCTTGGTTAAAATCCGGTTAAAAGAATAAAAATAATGCAAACAGCTGAACAGTTTTCAACAAAGTTATTGTCTGGCGTCGTTTTACAACCTGAACCACTGATGCTGGGGATGGATGGCTACCTGTTAGCCATAACTTCCAATTCCAAACAGCTACTTGATAGATTGTCAGCATACTTCAAGCATGTGGTTTCTGAGCAGAACCCTTATACAAATAATTCGCAGCAACCTGTCGATGAAGTTATCTGTATTGAGTCACCCGTATATGATGCCGGTATTCAGTTTACTGACTGGAAGCGTGAACCGGGAAAAACGGGACGAAAAGATGCTTACCATGACCTTGCTGATGCCCGCCTTGTTTTAAAGGTGCGTACCGGCATGCTGTTTCTTCAGCATGAAACTCACCGACTGGTTATCGGTCCGTGTAATGAATATGACAACCAGGTGATTAACTTTATCAATGCCCAGTACATGAACTGGCTGCAACAGCATGGTGCATTAATCTGTCATGCTTCAGCCCTGGTGATAAATAACCGCGCGATGGCAATAGCCGGTTTTTCCGGTGGTGGAAAATCAACACTCATGCTGCATATGCTGGAAGATGATGACATTAAATACCTGACAAACGATCGCCTGTTTTTAAGCCACTCTGAAAACGGCGTCATGGCAACAGGCATACCGAAACTGCCACGTGTTAACCCCGGTACCATTGTTAACAATGATCGCCTCAAGCCTTTGCTTTCAAATCAGCGTATTGAAGAATTGCAGGCACTGCCAAAAGAAACGCTTTGGCATCTTGAAGAAAAATATGATGTGGATGTGACGGCCGTCTACGGACAGGGAAAAATCGTAACCAGGCAAAAGATTGATACTTTCCTGATACTCAACTGGTCGTTTGATTCAGAAGAAAGCTTTCAGATTAACCCGGTGGATATCAATGAGCGTAGCGAGTTGTTAAATGCCGTTATGAAATCACCAGGCCCGTTTTACCAGTTTGCGGATGGCGCTTTTTACCAGGATGATATGCAGCAGAACCCTGACGATTATCTTGCGTATTTCAGCAATATCCGGGTGCTTGAAGCAACCGGACGTGTCGACTTTGAACAGGCACGCCACTATTGCCATGATTACCTTCTGGGTGATTCAAAATAAATTATGCGTGAGATACTGATATATCGTCATGGCCATGCCCATGTTGATGGGTACTCAACAGACATTGAACGCGAACTGCGCGACAAGGGTAAAAGAAATGCCCAGCGTATTGGTATCTGGCTGGCAAGAAACAACCTGTTACCGGACAGAGTTATTTCATCGCCAGCGGTAAGGGCACGAAGAACTGCTGAAAAAACCATCAAAACCGCCGGTATGCATGCCGGGCAAATTATCATTGATCCGGCCATTTACCAGGCTGAGCTGGATGACCTGTTATACCTGGTCAAGTCATTGCCGGATGAAATCAATCGCGTAATGCTGGTTGGTCATAACCCTTCTTTGGAAGATCTGCTTAAGTATCTTTGCTGGAACCCGCTTCCCAAAAATAAAAAAGGTCATCTTCTGTCACCGGCGGCATTGGCCTGGTTGCAACTTGATGTTGATTGGAAAGAAGTTGAAGCCAAAACGGCAGAACTCAAAACCACGGTTTTTCCAAAAACACTGCCGAGGCTGTTTCCGTTTCCAGGTATCGATAATAAGGAAAGCCGTTCAAGGCCGGCTTATTATTACAGGCAGTCGGCTGTTGTGCCGTTCAGAATCAACAATGGTGCCATCGAAGTACTTATCATCACTTCCAGCAAGAACCGGCATTGGGTTATTCCCAAGGGTATTCATGATCCGGGGTTATCAGCCCGGGAGTCTGCAGCGAAAGAGGCGTTTGAAGAAGCCGGTGCTAGCGGTGAAGTCCTGCCTGAATTACTTGGTGAATACAGCTACCCGAAATGGGATGCGCATTGTGACGTGAAGGTTTATCCGATGCGGGTTGATAAAATGACCAGCCAGGAACAATGGCAGGAAAGTCACCGTCAACGACGCTGGGTCAGTGTTGAAGAGGGTATGAAAGAAGTTGAAAACCAGGATGTCAGTCGCATGATTTCGCTGTTACCTGAATACCTGGAAACATACCCGAATAAATACCCAAATAAATATAGGGAGCAAGATTTTTAATGGCCAGCCAGATTAAAAGTCACAATAGCAAATGGCTGGCAGTGTTGATTCGCCATGGTGACTATCACCAGTTGGCGGATACCCCAAGTGCGCATCAGCCATTTGCGCTCAACAACAAGGGACGTCAGCAGGCAATAGACTGTGTCGAGCGTATCAGGCAGATGCTAGACGAACTTCAGTGTCAGTTAAGCCCGCTGATTCACAGTTCCAATTTATTACGTGCATGGCAGACGGCATCAATCATTAAACAGGGCTTCGCAGAAACCACCGAGATTAAGGGCTTTGACGAGCTAGCCGAACGGGGCCTCGGAAGTGCTGCAAATCTGACCGTGAGTCAAATTGAAAAAGTTTTACAGGAAGACCCGCGTTTTGAAAATCCACCGGCGGACTGGAAAAGCAACAGTCATTACTGCCTGCCGTTACAGGGGGCCGAGTCCTTGATGGATGCTGGAAAGCGTGTAGCCAGCCACATCGCTGAAACCTGTGCACAGGCCGGTAAACTCGAACAGGATACAGCCCAGGTTTTTGTTGGGCATGGTGCGGCAATCAGGCATGCGGCATATCACCTGGGTGTGTTGGAGTTTGAACAAATCAAAAAACTCAGTATGTACCATGCAACACCCGTGGTAATCGCATTTGAAAATAACCAGTGGCACCAGCTTGCCGGGCAATGGAAAGTGCGTCGGCAAAACACTAAAGAGCTTGATTAGGGGTCTGGATTAGTGAAAAACGTAAAAGTCTATGCCTGTGTACCGCATTACCATGGCAAGCGGTTTCTCAGGGCTAAATTGCCAGACAAAATTCGTGACTGGTCGCACGGTCAGCTTAAATCAGTGGCATATGATGGCAATGTCGATGGCGATGGCTATATCAAACTGGTCAGTAAGCTGGAAAGGCTCAATGAAGATAAAGCCTGGCGCTGGCCCAAAAAACGCCACTATTTTTTTAGCGACCTGCATGCTGATGCCATAGCTTTTGCAGATTCACTGGTGGCATCGGGTGGCGTAAAACGCACCGGCCCCGGTCCGATGGATTTTGAATTAACCAGCGCAGGTAAGCATTCGGCATTTGTTATTGGTGGCGACTGTTTTGATAAGGGTCCCAGTTCCCTGGAACTGCTTAAAACGATTCATTACCTGATAAAGCTGGATGCGGATGTTGAGATTCTTGCCGGTAATCATGACGTCAGGGTGTTGCTGGGGATGATGGCGGTTGATGCAAAAAAGGATCGTTTCAACGAACATTTTTTTATTCGTACCGGCCAAAAAATAATTCCATTGCTTAAAGAAATCAGGCAGGACTATGTTTCTGAAAAATACCTTAAAAAAATGCCCGACAGCAAGGAATGTCGTAAACGACTGTTTCCTTCTGATGACTGGTTTAAACTTTTTCCTGATATCGCCAAAGATCATATCCGACCAGCCCAGGTAAAACGTGAATTAAGCCGGATCAGGAAAAAATATGACCGTTTTGAACAACAGTGTGAAGACCATGGTTTAAACGTCAGGGATGTATATGCTGCTGTAGAGAAATGGAAAATGCTTTTCATGGAATCTGATGGCGAATTTGCCTGGTTTTATCAGCGTATGCGCCTGGGTATTCAATCAGGATCATTCCTGTTTATTCATGCAGGCCTGGATAACAAAACTGCCGAAAGCCTTTACCGCAAAGGTGTGAAGTATTTAAACCATCAATTCAGGTATGCGCTTAAACATAAGCCTTTTTCATTTTATTATGGTCCGCTATGTAACACGATACGTACCAAGTACCGTGATGTAGATCATCCACTGACATCACACGGAACAAGGTATATTCGCAGGGCAGGAATCAGTGCAGTGATTCATGGTCATCGTAACCTGCATAATGGCCAGCGCATCTCGCTGAGGAAATCAGTTTTTAATTTTGAATGCGATGCCAGTGTCGATTCACATACCCGCTCGAAAGAAGGATTAAAAGGCTACGGTGCCGGAGTCACCATCATTGAGCCAAAAGGGCATATCCTGGCGATATCCGCTGATTATCCTTATGCCAAGTTATTTAAACCGGATATGACGTTGAACAAATTAAAAAAACTCAAGCACAAACAACTAAAACACCAAAAACATGAACATCGGAAAAAGGCACACGCAGCATGAAGCATAATGCAAAGTTTGTACATGAATCCCTGCAGGATCAAAACAGTATCAAAAGCCTGTTAAAAGCAATATCCAATGGTATCGGTAAGGGCAAGGTGGTACTTGAGGATGAAGATGGTGTGCTGACGCTGAACCCTGAAGGTCTGCTGCATTTAAAAATATCGGCATCCGAGGAAGAGGATAAAAGTAAAATCAACCTTCGCATCAGCTGGGATAACAAAAAGGAAATCCCTGCCGACAAGGCAATCAAAATCAAGTAAGCCCAAAAACCCAATTTAAAATATTCCAGCGCCTCTTTGCAGACAGCTCTCGCTTCCAGTCAGGCCTGAGAAGCTCTTTATCGAGAGTACTAAAAAATATTTAAAAAGAACAAAATTATTGCAATAAAATTCCTAGATGACATAATGAAATCATGACGTCATGATTTCAAGGGATGACTCATAGATAATAGCTGAAAAAAAGAGATAAATTTAAAGAGTTAAAAATAAAAGCATAAAAATAAGGCTTAAAATAATGGCTTTGGAAAAAAAGAAAAATACCTCGCTTCGCCTGGAAGCCAAAATGCTGAAAAAACTGAAAATCAGGGCGATTGAAAATGAAACCAGTGTTCAGGCAATTATCGAGCAACTTATTGCGGATTACCTGGACGGGCATATCAAGTTGAAGAAAAGAAAAAAATGACAGTACCACAAAATCAATTCTGGCATATTCGCTCAGGCGTGACTCAACAGCAGTTGCTGGATAAGCTGGCGGAAAAATTCAGAATAGAAACCGAAGAGCCGGTAACCAACAGTGTTTCAATTCTGGATGACCCCGACTCGGCAGTCTGGGCATCAGGCAACCTGCTGGTTAAAGCATCAAAAAATTCATGGTGGCTCTATCACGAAAATGGCATTGATAAAGTTTCCAGGGTCTCGGCAAAATCCAGGTTCTGGTGGGATCTGCCGGAATCCACTTTGCGAAACAGGTTAAAAGCACTGGTCGATTTAAGGGCAGTGCTTGAAGTTGATCATATCGATATAGTCGAACAGGTATTTCTTATCAGGAATGACGATGAGAAGATCGTGGTCCGGGGAAACCTGAC
>CALAZS010000211.1 GCA_937926265.1 uncultured Gammaproteobacteria bacterium | reverse complement strand
GAGTTACGTCGGGGTGAACTCAGAGGGGCGCCCGGCGGTGTCTTTTGCCAACAACAACGATGATACATCCTGGTGGTCATTGTGGCGCCCTGAGAACGGTTGGTCACAACCGCTGAAACTTCCCTTTGATTCAATTCCCACTAGAATTCTCACGGATGCAAACGGTATCATCACCGCAGTCGACGGGCGCAATAAACTACACCGCAGCTATAACAACGGTCTTAGCTGGCAGCCTTACTCGGTTGAGACACTGGGTATTCATTCCACCAATTTTGACTATCCCTATCTGGCCGAAAGCGGCAATCTGCGCTTTCAAACGTATTCAACCACCACGGGTAAGGTTAAAGTCTGGACGGTTGGATTCCACAGCAACAGCGCTTCGGCGGCTGCCAACACAAGTAAATCCAACAAAATGAGTGCGGCGGCTGAATAACCCTTAAGCGCCTTACCTACGAAAGCATCCGACTCTCCCTGTTGAATGCTTGCCCCATGAAATGCAAAGTCTTTTTCATCGGAGCCGCTGCGCGAGCCCTGCAGGGATTCAATAGGGCTCGTGCACCGATCTTCGACAGTGATGGGCACATTTTGAGCGTCCAAGGCCTTTAACCTGCTGAAATTATTCATTGCGACCTTGCCGAAAGTTCGGAACAAATAGGCACACGAATTATAATTTTATTCTTGACATAACTATATTTAAATGCTTTATAAATAGGCATGTATGTTCGCACCATAAAGCGTAAAAACAAAGACGGCTCCAGCGTGGAATATGTCCAACTGGCGCATAACCTCTGGAACAAAAATAAAGGTTTTGCCCAGGCACAAGTCATCTACTCCTTTGGACGCCGCGAGCAGTTGGATATCGAAGCCATCAAACGCCTGGTCAACAGCCTGTGCCGCTTTCTTGATCCTGAAGATGAAATCAACGCCAAAAGCAGCGGTGATGATCTTAAGTTCATTAAAGCCCGTCCTTGCGGTGGCGCCTATCTTCTCAAAGAACTGTGGAAGCGACTCAATATCGACAAACGCTTAGAAACAGTTTTGAAAGATCGATCCTTTACCGCTCCCATTAAACAAGCCCTGTTTGCCATGGTGGCCAACCGGGCATTAGCGCCATCATCAAAGCTAGCCATCGAACAATGGGCTGCAGAGGATGTTTTTCTCGGTACCGAAGAAGATCTCCAGGTACAGCACTTTTATCGTGCCATGGATTTTTTACTGGAACATACAGAAGACATCCAAAAAGAAGTATTTTGGTCTACGGCCAGTCTGTTAAATCTGACCGTGGATCTGATCTTTTTTGATACCACCAACACCTATTTTGAAATCGATGAGCCCGGAGCGTCAGAACTTAAAGCCTATGGCAAATCCAAAGACAAAAGAGACGATCTGCCGCTTGTGACCATTGGTCTTGCCGTCACCCGCGAAGGCATACCCGTCAAATGCTGGATACTGCCGGGCAACCAGCACGATGCCAAAACTGTGGATCGGATCCAAAAAGACCTCAATGCCTGGAACATCGGCCGCGTCGTATGGGTCATGGACCGCGGCATGGCCGGCGATGAAAATCGCCGTATTCTTCAACGCGCCGGCGGACAGTATATTCTTGGCGAAAAGCTTCGCGGTGTTCATTTGAACGAAGCTGCCCTGAGTCATCCGGGCAGGTTTAAAGTAGTCAGAGATAACCTGCACGTTAAGGAAGTCTTTGCCGGAGAAGGCACCGGTCGGCGCCGGTATGTCATTGCCTATAATCCCGAACAGGCCGAAGTGGACCGGTTCAACCGCAACAAAACACTCGATAGACTTCGTTGTGAACTTGATGCGCTCAACAAACCCAAACGTAGAAAAAGTTCCAAGGCGCAGTGCAATGTACTGCTAAACAAATCCATGGCACGATATGTCAAAGAACTTAAAAGTGGAAAGCTCAAAATCGATACTGCCAAAGTCAAGCAGGAAGAAAAACTTGACGGTAAGTATCTGCTTTCCACCAGTGACCAGCATCTATCTGCAGAAGATATTGCTTTGGGCTACAAACAACTGATGGAAGTCGAACGCGCGTTTCGTACTCTGAAAGGATCGCTTTCACTTCGACCCATCTACCATTCAAAAGATGAGCGTATCCGTTCACATGTTTTATTGTGTTGGCTGGCCCTGTTGCTTATCCGTATTGCCGAGATCGAAACGGCGATGACCTGGCCGAAAATTAAGCACACGATGCAGCGGTTAAGTCTGGTCGAATTTTTGACAAAAGATGGGCGTATTCTACAGCACACCGAACTTATCGCCGATCAACGTAATATATTGAATAAACTTAAGATTAAGCCTCCTAAAACGGTTTTCAAAGTCGATTTGGCCGCCTAATTTCATAGGCACTACACGGTTTTTGCCAATCCGTGTTAAATCCTGTTATTATTATGAATATCCATTTTCGTTAACCTATGACTGTCGAACGTGGGATTATGTTTACCTATAATTATCTGAATTAATATCAAAAGCCTACCATTCAATCAAGGCCAAACGCTTGTGATATCATCAATTTGTTTT
>CALAZS010000210.1 GCA_937926265.1 uncultured Gammaproteobacteria bacterium | reverse complement strand
TATTGATATTTCGGGGGATATTTCGCGGCTGGCTTCAGGTGTTTTAACCGAATCCTGATAGATTGCGGTGGTCAGTTGCTGACTCATGGCTTCAAGCACATTGGCATCATGGCCGCTGTCAGAAAGCTGGATCATCCACTCAAACTGTTTCTGGCCCTGGTCAGTCAGCAAGTTGCTTTCCAGGCCAATCCGCGCAAGTTGTTTGATTACCTGGCGGTAAGTTTCTTCTGCACCGCCGTCAACAGCATCAATCTGGCTAAATATTGATTCAATAACCGGTAACAATATGCTGCAGTCATTGTTCTGGCGGGCAGCGACAAGTAATTCCCGAAGGGATTCATGCATTGATAAAGTGGCTTGGCTCATAGTGACTATGCCTGGGTAATATTCAATATTTTGTGGTTTTTTGTGTATTTTTATACTTTATATTGTGTTTATCATAGACATGACCATAATAAATAACAACATCCTCAGGCTTTAAAGTCGTTTAATTCCTGTGGATTGGTGTTTTATCAGGTAGACGAACTTTATATCCGGTAATTGTGAAGCAAATGAGAAAAACGCCCGGCAGAAAACGCTGGGTAAATAGAACAGGTTAAAATATGGACAAATCAGCCGGAGGTCTTGTTCCAGTCGGGTTTCACATATTGATGACCTGCTGCATGCAGCCTGTCCAGGTATTCGGTCCAGTAAAGGGATTGCTTTTTCCCCAGGTCGTAAAGGTATCGCCAGTCATACAGACCTGAGTCATGCCCGTCATCGTAAACGATTTTAATGGCGTAGTTACCGACAGGACGTATTTCAGAAATATTGACGTTTTGCTTGTTTAACTGAAGTTTTGCTCCCTGGCCCCAATGACCGCGCACCTCGGCGGAAGGGGAATAGACACGCAGGAATTCGGTTGGGTACCTGAAGACACTGCCATCACTGAATTTTATTTCCAGTTCATGTGATGCCTGGTGAAGAATGATGTCAGTCGGGATATTGGATTCCATAGCCTGTATCAAAAACTGAATTTAATTAATCGTACATGAAAACCGGTGAATGTTTTAACATACATTCCCATCAAATATTTACGTAATTAATATCATGGAAAAATTCCCGGAAGACAAAAAACATTTTCGGTTTGTGGACAAAGCAATCGCAGACCTGTCAGCAATGATTTCTTTATTTCCAGGTATTTTTTTACGATTTGCGATATTAATTTCTGCGTGGCTTTTTTTGCCACTGTTCGTGAATGCGCAGGCGCTGGAAAAAGTAACTGTTCAGCTTCAATGGAAACATCAATTTGAATATGCCGGGTTTTACGCTGCCATAGAAAAAGGTTTTTACAAGGAAGAAGGACTAGACGTTACCCTTAAGGAAATATCGGCTGATATTGATCCGGAAAAGGAAGTAATCAGTGGTAATGCCAATTTCGGTATTACCTATTCAAGTCTCGTTGCAGACTACCTTAATGGCAAGCCGGTTGTGTTATTGGCCAATATCTTTAAGCACTCAGCTCTGGTACTTATTGCACAGCAGGAACTGGCTTTACCCTCTGACCTTGTTGGGAAAAAAGTCATGGGTACTAATGTTGAACTGAATAATTCCGGTATAGCCATGATGTTCGAACGTTTCAACATGGGGATCGATGACGTGACTATCGTCAAGCCCACCCATTCGCTGGATGACTTTATCAATAAGCGTGTAGATGCCATGACAGCCTTTATCACGAACCAGCCTTACCTGTTGAACCAGAAAAACATTAAGTATTCGATACATAACCCGACCAGTTATGGTTCGCAGTTTTATGATGTCAACCTGTTTACATCCCGGCAGGAAGTCAGCGAACATCCAAAAAGAGTAGAAGCGTTCAGGCGAGCCAGCATAAAAGGCTGGCAATATGCACTGGCGCATATCGATGAAATCATTGATATTATTCTAGAGAAATACAATACACAGAATAAAAGCCGGGATGCTCTGAAGTATGAGGCTGAAATTACCAAAAGTCTGATTCTGCCTGATATTTACCGGGTTGGCAGTGTTGACTGCAATGTACTTACTGAGATGCGTGAAGGTTTTATTCTCTCGGGTATAGCCCATGAAGACAGTGACGAGAATTTTAGTCGTTTTCTGCATAAGCAACTTTGCTCTCCAGCCAAAAAACTGAGTCTTTCCGATAAAGAAAAAAAGTACCTGTTAGGTAAAAAGGAAATAAAGCTATGCGCAGATCCCGCCTGGATGCCGTTCGAAGGTATACAAGCGGGTCAACATATTGGCATGAGTTCGGATTACATGCGGAAAATCTCGGAAGAGTTGGCCATCCCGGTCAGCCTGGTGGAAACATCCAATTGGAGCGAGTCTTTGCAGTTTGCCCGTGACCGCAAGTGCGACATACTGTCGCTGGCCATGCCAACACCTGACCGGCAGGTTTATATGAACTTTACCAGCCCCTACCTTGTGATTCCCCTGGTCATAGCCACAACCACTGAAAAATTATTTATAGCCGATTTTGAAGAGGTTATGGATAAAAAGCTTGGTATCGTAAAGGGGTATGCATTTTCTGAATTATTGAAAATCAAGTACCCGGAAATTCATCTCGTTGAAGTAGACAATATAGAGGAAGGCTTGGAAAAAGTTGCCAATGACCAACTGTTTGGCATGATCGACAACCTTTCGACTATCGGTTACCAAATTCAGCGCAATTACATTGGCACGCTTAAAGTAACTGGTCGGATCAATGAAAACTGGGAGTTGGGTATCGCTGTTAGAAATGATGACCCTGTGTTACTTGGCATTCTCGAAAAAGCTATCAGTAATATTGATGAAAGTACGCATCAGGATATTTTGAATCAGTGGACAAGTATTACCTATGAAAAGGGATTTGATTATAAACTGTTGCGTAATATCCTGTTTATTTTCTCGTTGGTTTTGCTGCTCTTTTTCTATCGTATTCGCCTGGTGCAACGTCATAACGATGAACTGGAAACGCTGAATAAACAACTGACAAAACTATCAGTTACAGATTCTTTAACGAAGATATATAACCGTTTGAAACTTGATGAGACGCTTGCCAATGAAATCGAGCGCGCACACCGTTATAGTCTTAATCTGAGCGTAATACTTCTGGATATCGATTACTTCAAAAAAATCAATGACCAACATGGTCATCAAACCGGCGACCAGGTTCTGAAAACTATGGCCACTATCCTGCAGAATAATATCAGGCAAACCGATATCATTGGCCGTTGGGGCGGAGAAGAATTCCTGATTATCTGCCCAAATATCGATCTGGAAGAAGCCAGGCTGATGGCTGAACACCTGAGAGAGCTTATTGCAAGTTACGACTTTCCGGAGGTCGGTCAGGAAACTGCCTGTTTTGGAGTAGCTCAATTCAAGCTGGGAGACCAGATGAATACGCTGATTGCCCGCGCAGATAAAGCGCTTTACCAGGCAAAGGCTAATGGACG
>CALAZS010000209.1 GCA_937926265.1 uncultured Gammaproteobacteria bacterium | reverse complement strand
ATTCAATCCTGTGGCCCCTCCCAGCAAAACTAAAACAGGAGGACCGGCTACACACAAAATCCATATCAGCACCTTTTTTTTCCTCGTTGTGGTTTCGAGGAAAGGATTTTCTCTGATAAAAAATGTCAATAATACCGGTACCACCGTGACGGCAAGGATTGCAGAGGCTGCCATTGCAAAGGTTTTGGTATAGGCCAGTGGCTTAAACAGACGTCCAGATTGCTCCTGCAGGCTGAAAACCGGTAAAAAAGAGACGGTGATAATCAAAAGGCTGTAAAAGAGGGCCGGGCCTACCTCCTTGGCAGACGCCATTATGATTTCCGTATGGCTTTTTGTTTCCTTGTCACGCTCCAAATGTTTATGCGCATTCTCGACCAAGACAACGGACGCATCGACCATGACGCCAATCGCTATGGCAATGCCTCCCAGACTCATAATGTTGGCGTTAATCCCCATCAGATACATGACCATAAATGATATCAAAATGCCGACCGGCAGGGTAAAGATGGCCACAAACGCTGAGCGAAAATGAAGGAGAAAAATCACACAGATGGCTGCCACAACACTCATTTCCTCAATCAGTTTGGTTTTTAAAGTGTTGACAGCCCGATTGATTAAACCGGAACGGTCGTACCCTTCAACAATCACAACTCCTTCAGGCAATCCTTTTTGCAAGGCTTTCAGCTTTGCCTTGACTTTTCGAATAACTTCCAAAGCATTTTCACCGTAGCGCATCACCACAATGCCGCCAACCACTTCTCCTTCCCCGTTCCATTCCAGAATCCCTCTCCTAAGCTCAGGGCCAATCTGCACATTGGCTATATTCTTAAGCAGTACGGGGGTGCCCACAGCATCAACAGAAACCACTATATTTTCTAAATCCTGTAGAGATTTTATGTAGCCAAGACTTCTCACCATAAACTCGGTTTCACCCATCTCAACCAGCTTGCCGCCTACATCCTTATTGGAATTACGGATGGCCTGGCGAACTTTCTGTATGGGAATGTTATAGGCCAGCAGGCGGTTGGGATCGACTTCGACCTGATATTGTTTGACGTAACCGCCTATGCTGGCTACCTCGGAAATACCTGGCACCGAAGTCAATTCATACCTCAAATACCAGTCTTGGATACTGCGCATCTGCTGCAAATCATATTTTCCGGAGGTGTCTTTGAGGACATATTCGTATACCCAACCAACCCCGGTGGCATCCGGTCCTAAACTGGGAGTGATACCCTGAGGCAGTCTTCCCGCAACAAAATTGAGATACTCTAATACCCTGGATCTGGCCCAATACAAATCGGTCCCATCTTCAAAAATGATATAGACAAAAGAAAATCCGAAAAAAGAATAGCCTCGAACCACCTTGGCAAATGGAACGCTCAGCATGGCCGTGGTTAAAGGGTAGGTGACTTGATCCTCAACCACCTGAGGGGCTTGACCTGGAAATTCTGTGTATATGATAACCTGCACATCCGACAGGTCCGGAATGGCATCAAGTGGCGTCTTCGATATAGCAAGGAGACCGCCTAAAATAACAAATCCAGTTGCCAATAAAACCATGAACTTATTATTAACGGACCATTCGATTATTTTTTCGATCATTGTTTTCCCAGCTGCAAACCACTTTAAGCACCAAAAAAGTTACTAAAATGGGAACTGCCATTGTAACGATGATAAACACGCTACCTTACTGGTCTTCCATTTCACTAAAAAAGTCATCTTGTTCGGGTTCCATATCCTTGAAGAATTCGTCATTGTCTGCATCCATATCATTAAAAAATTCATCCGCCTGATCTTCTTTTTTATTTGCAGATGGCGGGTTTTGTGCTTCCATCATTTTTTGAACGGCCTCTTTCAACTTTGATTCCGAATCGAGCAGAAACTGTCCGGATGTTACCACCATGTCTCCAGGGGCAACACCGGAGAGGACTTGAATCATTCCGCCATCTAAGGATAAACCAAGCTCTACATTTCTAGGCGCAAATTTTCCTTCCCGCTTAGCTACAAACACAATATTTCTTTCTCCAGACCGGATGACGGCTTCTAACGGAATTATGAGGCCCTTGCCCTTTGAACCGGTTTTGATCCATACATCCGCGTACATCTCGGGCTTAATCTCCAATCCTGGATTTTCGAATTCAAGCCTGATCACGACATCCCTTGTTTTCTGCTGAAGGTAGGGATAGACAAAAGCAACTTTGCCGGTGTATTTCTTACCAGGGTTGTAGGGTAAACGCATCTCAGCCTCTTGTCCTTCAGAAACCCATGGCAATTCATATTCGTAAATATGGGCTTCCAACCAAACTCTGGACAGATCAGCAATGCGATAGACTGTGGTGCCGGCCTTTAAATAGCTGCCTTCCTCAGCCTTTTTATCGATGACAATACCGCTGGAAGGTGAACGGATGGTAAGCGTTTTATTTACAAAACCATTGTGTTCAATTATTGCAATTTCGCTGTCGGCCACATCAAAATACTGAAGCCTTCGTCTGGCTGATGCCAAAAAGTCGTTTTTGATGCTTGAGGGCGTTTGGCCAGCGTTCCGTTTTACACTTCGATAAGTCGAAAGGTATTCTTCTTGCGCGGCTACAAGTTCCGGAGAGTAAAGTTCAAAAAGAGGTTGTCCCTCTTTTACGTGTTTACCGGTAAAATCAACGTGAATTTTCTCTATCCAACCGCTTGTTTTCAAGCTCACTTGAACCGTTCGAGTTTCATCATAAGTAATATGACCATAGGTCCTGATGGTGTTGCTGAGTTTGCCCTCAACAACCTCCGTGGTGCGTATGCCCATATTCTGCTGAGTTACGGGATCGATGCTGATGTTCACCCCCCCCACCAATTCATCTTCATACACCGGCACCAGGTCCATACCCATGGCGCTCTTACCTGGTTTATCGTAGATTTCTTGTGGATTCATGGGGGCCCGCCAATAAGCGATTTCCCTCTCTGAAGTGCTGGAAGCATTCTTTTTATTTTCATCGGCGGCTTTGGGCACAAGATCCATGCCACAGATCGGGCATTGACCCGGCTCATCGGATATAATCCAGGGATGCATGGGGCCTACATATACAGTCTTTGCGTTATTATCGGCAAAATCCGCCTTGGCATTGGCGTTTGTCTGGTTGGCCGTGTGGCCACCTGTATATTTAAGTAAAACGAGTGTCACCGAAAACGTTATAGCTGCAGTGATCAAAATGGTTAGTAGCGTATTTCTATTTTTCAATATCTTCATTAATTTCTCCGACGACCAAGAAGAAATAATTCGTATAAGTATTGACTAAACATTAACGACCTAAAACTGTGCTCCGACTGTTTGTTCCAAGCGCGCCCAGGCAATGTGAAATTCGCTTCTTTTTTTCTCTAAGGTGAGATTGGAAGACAACCACAACTCATAGGAGCTTATTACATCTGCAAAAGAGACATTACCTGATTCATAGCCGCTGGTAGATACATCCAGAGCAGATTTGGATAGACGGACCACATTATTTTGATAGAGCGCTTTCTCGCGACGGGCGCGATCCAACGCAAACCAACCTTCGCGAATCAGATTGGCCGTTTCGGCTTTTGTTTTTGCCAGACTTTCCTCTAAAGACGCTACCCGCTGCCTGATTTCCCTGACATAAGCATCGTTGGTTCCATACCAGACGTTTTGAGGAAGACCTGCCCCTCTTGATGCCGAGGAGGAGATTTCAAACGAAGTTTTTTTGGCAGAGGAACCAGCACTATTTATCGCTTGATTATCAAATGCCGAATAGTTTAGCGTAAATGCGGGCAAGACCATCGTTTCGGCCATCTCAAGCACATCCTGCATTTTATTGAGTTGCGCTTCCTTAATCCGAATCTCCTGACGACGATTTTTCGCCAAAGGATAAAGTTTTTCTATTTGAGGCCTGCGCCTTTTATTGCCAACAATAGCCGGATAACCGATTGGTTTATTTGGCGGAATATTAAGAAGGGCGATTAATCTTGATTCAATGCTGCGCTGTTCTTCTTTTAATGTAACAAGGTCTTCTTGCAGAACCATAGTTTTAACCTGAATTTTGACCACATCTTGAAAGCTGGTTTGACCGGCCTCATAG
>CALAZS010000208.1 GCA_937926265.1 uncultured Gammaproteobacteria bacterium | reverse complement strand
AGAGATATTTGGCTGAGCTTCGTCTATGACATCATTTATTTCACAAACACAAAGATACCGAGGTAATGAAGCAGATTATGCAGCTGGCTGCGGATCATGACCTGGCGATAAATGCACATGCAGATTACGAAACAATCAAAACTTTGATTGCATTGCAGCCACAGTTACGCTTGATATGGGCACACTGCGGTATGGAACACCCATTAAAGGATATCGAGCAGGCCTTTGAAAAATACCCGAACCTCTATTGTGACCTGTCATTCCGTTACCATATGTTTGATGATGATTGGATTTTGACTCCAGGCTGGAAAGCAGTGCTTGAAAAACATTCCGACCGCTTCGTTTTAGGCATGGATACCTACATTCCAAGACGCTGGGCGGAATTGCCTGAACATGTCGAGTTTGCGCATGAATGGCTGCAACAGTTATCAGAAGAAGCACGCAATAAAATTGCTAGGGAGAATATCAACAACTGGTTCTAGAGTTAATGACCCGGGTTGGGTTGAATTCGGTATTTCTTCAGGATTTCCATGTGGCGCTGCATATCCATTTTCAATAACTCCCTGCTGTTTTTTAAACGTTCTGAAAGTTTTTTCTGGCTCTCCCACCATATGCTCCGTTCCTCTTCCACACGGATATCCAGGCTGGCTGTTGTCAGTAAGTCCGTAGCGCGCTTGAAGGAGGCCAGGTGGATTTCAAATGACCTTGAAATCATGAGGCAGGCTTCTGTTTGCAGTGCACGACTGGAACGATAAATTTCGATCTGGCTGTTGCACTGGGATAAATCGGATGAAAGCTGTTCCATATCAGAAATGGCAAATGTTGCAGCATCTGTGATTTCCTCCTGGGTAAGCGCATGGGCTGTAAAACTGGTATGTAACAGGAAAACTGTCAGCAGAGCCGCTTTTATCAGGCTGGCTTTTATCAGGCTGGATTTTACAGGGGCTTTAGTCTTGAAGTTCATCTTTATGGATATACCAGATACCATTGACGACAGCACCTTTTAGTTCACCACTGCTGATTTTTTCCTTGATCAGGTTAGTTGCCATCCCGGATTGCTTGTTGTATTCATTAATTGGCAGATAGTCTTCAAGTTCACTGCTGTCTACAGAGGGTGCATCAGGGTTGGCCTGATCACTGGCCAGGCCGGTGTCCTTGTGACTGTCAAAAGCAAAAAAGACACCGAAAGATACAATAACGCCAGCTATGATTTTCCAGAACAGCGGAAAGTCCAGCGTACTGACAATGCCCAGGGTGACTAAAAAAGATGCTGCAGTTAGGATGATTTTCATTTTAAATTCGAACGCTTTAATTTTTGGTTTTTATATTTAAAGCCAAGTATAACAATTCCCAGATGACCCCAGATGGAATATTTTACTGAGTTTGGCTATATCGGCCTGTTCTTTGCCGCTTTCCTGGCAGCGACAATTTTACCGTTAAGTTCAGAGGTAGTGTTAAGTGCCCTGGTTATTTCTGGCCTGAACCCGGTGGTTTTGGTGTTGGTGGCTACCAGCGGTAATGTATTGGGCTCATTGCTCAATTACGCCCTGGGTTTCTGGTTAAGTCTTGAGCTGGTAAAAAAGTGGTTAAAAATTTCAGAGCAGGAATTCCAACAGGCTGAAAAGCGGTTTGAAAAATACGGGCTGATTTCTCTGCTGTTTGCCTGGGTACCCATCATAGGCGACCCGCTAACGTTAATAGCGGGTGTTATGCGTGTTCGCCTGATATGGTTTGTGCTGCTGGTTTCTCTTGGCAAGCTTGCTCGCTACAGCCTTATTACTTACCTGATAATAGATTAATTTTCTATGAGACCTCTATGGACTCTCTGGGGATTCACTGGGGACTCTCTATTAAATCTGAATGATCTTTAATGCGTTAATGGCATGTCACCTTCAGTAATCAGGTCGTAAGGCCAATCCCTGATACCATCAATCAACCAGGAAGCTTCCAGTCCTGCCTGTTCCATAATCATCGCGGCAACGGCACTTCTTTTACCTGCATGGCAGTAAACAATGTATTCCTTGGTTTTGTCGAGTTCTTTAATCCTGGCACGCAGTTCAGGCAATGGTATTAAAATCGCGCGGGGTATTCTTTCTTCATCCCATTCTTCTTCGTAGCGCACATCAAGTAGCATTTTCTGTCCCTGGTCGAGTAGAATCTTGGCATTGCTGTAATCGATGTTTTTAACAATCGGCTGACTGATCAGTTCCTTGAAATCAGAACCGGGCAGGGACAGCAGCGTGGCATCACTGGAGATGCGCACGGTTGCATTACGTGTACCTTCAATCAGGAATGCGTCTTCACCAAAATGATTACCTTCTCTTAACGTGGCAACATGAATCTGTTCAGCGTCGTACATATCCTGGCGCCAGACTTCTGCTTCACCGCCAAGCATAATGTAGAAGTTGTCAGGTTCATCTCCCTGCTTGATTATTTCAGTGCCGGCGGGTAGTTTGATTTTTTCCATTTTTAAAATGGCCTGTTTAACATTGGCCAGCGGCAAGTTCATGAATACGGCAGGGTGATGCAGTTTATTCAGTACATCGGAAAGCTCGGGTTTCTCATCAGACAAGCTGTCGATCATTGCGAACCAGCTGCTGTAGAAATCAATCTGCTCCTGGTCAATTCGGAACA
>CALAZS010000207.1 GCA_937926265.1 uncultured Gammaproteobacteria bacterium | reverse complement strand
TTCTGGTAAGCTCAGCGCATGAGCACACCAACATTCTACTGGCACGATTACGAAACCTGGGGCACCTCACCAAAATGGGACAGGGCATCCCAGTTCGCAGGCATAAGAACCGACTGGGACTTAAATGTTATTGGTAAACCGCTGGTTATGTATTGCCAGCCTGCTGATGACATGCTGCCACATCCTGAAGCCTGCCTGATCACAGGCATCACACCTCAACAGGCAAAAGCCGAGGGACTTTGCGAAGCCGAATTTTTTCAGGAGATAAACAGGGAATTCAGCCAGCCCGGTACCTGTGGTGTGGGATATAACAGCCTGCGATTTGATGATGAATTTACCCGTTACGGTTTTTACCGAAATTTTATTGATCCCTATGCACGTGAGTGGCAAAACGGTAATTCACGCTGGGACCTGATTGATGTTGTCAGGCTGACACGGGCGTTACGACCTGAAGGTATAGAGTGGCCTGAACGTGAGCCGGGCGTTCCAAGTTTTCGATTGGAGATTTTAACCGAAGCCAATGGCATCACTCATGAATCAGCGCATGATGCACTGTCAGATGTCTACGCCACGATTGAAATGGCTAAACTGATTAAACGAAAACAACCACGATTATTTGAGTTTTGTCTGAACCTAAGAAAGAAAACTGAGGCGGCAAAGTTATTAAATACAAATAACCCAAAGCCAGTCCTGCATGTATCCAGAATGATTCCTGCCAGGTTAGGTTGTATCAGTCCGGTGTTGCCATTAATGCAGCATCCAACCAATAAAAACTCAGTGATTGTTTACGATTTAAGACATGATCCGGAAGATCTTTTGCGACTTGATGTTGATGAAATACAACAGCGCCTGTTTACTTCTTCTGAAGATCTGCCAGAGGGCGTTGAACGCATTGCCTTGAAAGAAGTGCACATCAACAAGGCACCGGTGCTTTCACCAATTAATACACTAACAGATGAAGCCGCATCAGAATGGCAAATTGACCAGGTTGCCATGCAGGCGCATGTCGAAAAAATGCTTTCTGCCACTCATCTTGCGGGCAAATTGCAGTCTGTTTTTGGTAACAGGCAATTTAAGCCTGAAACCGATCCTGATGCGATGCTTTATGATGGCTTTATCAACGACAGTGATAAAAAGATTTGTGAGCAGGTTATCAGTACAGTGCCGGAAAACCTGGCCAGTCTTTCCAGTAGATTTAATGATATACGTCTTCCTGAGTTGTTATTCAGGTACAGGGCAAGAAACTGGCCGGAAACATTAAATGCAAAAGAAAAAATATCCTGGCAAACATTTTGTGATAACCGTCTTAACGATACCGAGGGTAAAGTTGGTATCAACCTGAAAAGTTATGGCCAGAAGCTTGCCAAGCTGGCAATAGCCCCGGATACAGATGAACGAGGCCGCGAAATTATTGATGCTTTGCT
>CALAZS010000206.1 GCA_937926265.1 uncultured Gammaproteobacteria bacterium | reverse complement strand
CTACCGCTGTAAAAATGAACTGACTCAGACACGCCTGCTTACCTCGCTGGTAACCGCCTTAAGAAGCTATCAGCAAATCAATACCATTATCTGCAGCCGCAAGGGTCTTAGCCAGATTATCGAGGCAACCAGTGAATTGATGACCCAGAGTGGTCTGCACAACTTTGCCGCCGGTATTATCAAGCAGTTAAGTAGTTTCTTTTCAATGTCACTCGATGGACTTATTGCGGTCAGGCTGCAGCAACTCGATGGCAATGAAAACCTGAATATCGTTGCCACCGGTAAAAAATATCAGCACCTGCTAAATCATGACCTGAAAGATTTAGATGATGAAAGAATACTTGAGCTGATTAATGAAGCGATAAAAAAGCAGGAAAGTATTCTCGACAAACATGACGCGGTACTTTTCTTCGGAGGTAAGGAACAGACAATTGCCGCCTATGTTACTGCTGACCAGATGCTGCCAGAACCAGAAAAGGACCTGCTACACCTGTTCTGCCAGAATATCGGCATGTGTTCTGATAACCTGGCGTTGATAGAAAGTCTTAACCAGCAGGTATACCGGGACCAGACGACAGGCCTGTCAAACAGAAACCAGTTTGTTGATAACTTTCAAAAAGAGTTTGATGACCATCGGGAAGGTAAATCGCTTATTGTTATCAATATCGATCACTTCAACTCCCTGGTGGAAACAGTCGGTGCCAACCGCAGTAAACAAATTCTGCAAAGCTTTGCCAACCGTTTATCTGAACAGTTCCAGTCAGATCATGTAACGATCGCACGTTTGGGTGGCGATGTTTTTGGTCTGGTGGGTTCAGATGAAGACCTGGTGCCTGAAAATATCCTGAGCGTTTTTGATGCACCTTTACCTATTGGTGATATGTCGATTCCGATTTCGATAACCATGGGTATTGCACCATTAACTGAAGCTGAAGATTATGTGTCAGCCATCAGTGCAGCTTACTCGGCGCTGAAAAAGGCAAAATACAACCATCGTGGCAGCTATTATGTCTTCAACGAGGATATGAACCGTGACATGACACAGCGGGTCAATATTCTTAACAGCTTGCGTGATGCCCTGCATGCGGATGAATTCTTCCTCGTGTTCCAGCCGCAGCTTGACCTGCGGTCAGGTGATGTTATCGGCCTAGAAACCTTAATACGCTGGGTTAATGACAAGGGTGAATTTATAGCACCTTCTATTTTTATACCGATTGCAGAAAATTCGGGAATGATACTGGCGATTGGTCGCTGGGTGTTTGAAAACAGCTGCAAACAAATAGCCGATTTGCATAAAAAAGGCTATGGCGATATTGCAATATCCATCAATGTATCGGCTGCACAGTTAAAAGATCCCAAGTTTCTTGCTTTTGTTCGTGAGGTGCTTGACAGGTACCAGCTTTCGCCATCAAAGGTTGATATTGAAATAACCGAAACCCTGGCGATGGAGGATATCGAATACTGTATTTCGATTATTGATGGTTTAAAAGAAGTCGGTATGCATGTTTCACTTGATGATTTCGGTACCGGTTATTCATCCCTGGCTTACCTGCAACGCATGAATCTCGACCGTATCAAGGTTGACCGTTCTTTTGTTTCGCAAATTGGTGAGTCAGTTGCAACAGAAAGGATCATTCGATCAATTATCGGTCTGGGTAAACAGCTGGATTTGAATATTCTCGCAGAAGGTATTGAAACAGATGAGCAGAAGGCCTTTCTTAACGGAGTTGACTGCGATTCGGCCCAGGGATATTTCTTTGCCAAACCAATGGATTATGAGGCACTTGTGAAATGGTTGGATGAACGCGACGTAAATGTTTAACTTTTTGTCATCCCTGCGCTTTCGGGCATTTGCCGTTGCCTTTCTTTCCTTCGCCTCTTTATTCTGGCTGGTCAACTACAATATCAACCGGCTATTGGAACAGATCGCCATAGAAAACATCCAGTCAAACGTACGCCAGACTTCTGAAACCATGAACCTGGCAATAGCGCCTTACACTTCGGCTGAAGGCCTGGAAACCTTAACTGAATACATGACTGAATTAATTTCTGGTTCCGAAGTTGCGATTGTCTACTTTGCGCTTGTTGATGAGTCGGGCCAGGTTATCCTGGCAACAGAGGCTACGCCTTCTCCTTTGCCGGAACCGACCAGTGAAGAGAAATACCTTTCAGAATCGGTACTTCATATTAACCAGCCAACCCTGTTGTATGGCAACCAGATTGGTCAGCTGCGGTTTGGTATGACCTGGAAACAGTTAAAAAAGGGCATCGCTGAGTTAAATCATGAGCTGTTTGTTTTACTGTCTGTAGGTTTTGCCTTCATGACGCTGTTGATTTTTTTCCTGGTGTTTATCCTGGTAAAGCGCATAAGCAGCCTCATGTCTGTCAGTGTCCGGTTTGGTAGTGGCGATTACGATGTGCGTGCCAACGGTAAGGGCCATGATGAGTTATCGCGACTTGCGCGTAATTTTAACAATATGGCAGAGTCAATTAAAACGCATGTTGATGACCTTGAAATCAGCCGGCACGAGGTTTCCAAGCTCAATGAAACACTTGAGGACAGGGTGCGTGAAAGAACGGCAGAATTAAAAACAGCGTTGGATGATTTAAAGAAAACGCAGGCTGAACTGGTTCATTCTGAAAAACTTGCCAGTCTCGGCTCAATTGTTGCGGCAGTTGCGCATGAATTGAATACTCCTATCGGTAACGCTTTAACTGTAGCGACCTCTTTTTCTGAGAAGACCAGGGAATTCGAGGAATTGATCAAACAGGGACTTAAGCGCTCTACCCTGAATGACTACACGGAAAATGCATACTCTGCTGCGGAGCTGATGGAGAGAAATCTTGGTAAAGCGGCCGAGTTGATCCTGAGCTTTAAAAATGTTGCCATCGATCAGACAAGTTCCAAGCGGCGTGAGTTTGATCTTCAGCAAACAATTAATGAGATTGTTTCGACCTTGCGCCCAACCTTCAAGAAGTCGGGCATCGAACTGCAAACAGATTTACAGCCCGGTATCAAAATGGACTCATACCCGGGTTCTATCGGTCAAATTATTACCAATTTTATCAATAACTCGATCCTGCATGGTTTTAAAGACCGCGATGCAGGAGTCATGCATTTGAGTTTTGAATTGCATGAAAAAAACTGGATAAAACTGGTTTTCTCAGATAATGGAAATGGTATTTCGAAGGAAAACATCAGGCAGATCTATGACCCGTTTTTTACGACTCAGCTGGGTAAAGGTGGTAGTGGTCTTGGGTTAAATATTGTACATAACATCGTCACAGGTTTACTCGGCGGATCGATCGATGTTGACAGTGAAATTGGACACGGCGTTAAGTTTACCCTGTTTATTCCTGTGGTTGCCCCTGAAGTCGACCCTGCTGTTCTGGAAAGTGGAGCGGTCATCTAATGAGGCGCCTGTTTCCTGAATATTTAATGAAATTATTTTTTCTTGCTGTGCTGCCTTTATTAACTCTACTGACATTAACAGTTGTGTTGGCAGGCAATGTTGCCGCTGCCCAAACGATTGCCGTTGTGGTTCATCCTGATGTCGATATTGAACAGTTAAACAAAGATGAAGTGAAGTCAATTTTCCTGTCTGAAGGCAATTCCAGCTTTAAAAATATCATTGTATTTGACCGAACAGATTTTGCTTTAAAAGGTGACTTCTATCGTCATGTTGCCGGTATGTCGATGAATCGCCTCAGGGCTTACTGGGCGAAAAAAGTATTCACCGGCAGGGGGCGTCCACCTAAGACAGTTGCCCTGCCTGAACACATGGCGTTAATGGAAAGAACCAGTAATTTGATGACCTATGTTTTGGCCAATGAAGTACCGGAGGGTTTCAAGGTGGTTTACCAGTTTGAAGTTGAAGAATGATATGGAAGATTTCTGCAAACGATGAAAATACAAATTACTAATCGGTTTGGAAAAGCAGGGAAAAGGTTGTTCAGACTTGTTTTATTGAGTGCTTTACTGGTGATGTCATTGCCGGTTCTGGCAATGGATTATTACCTTTCCGGCTTTGGTACCCTGGGCGTTTCCTGTTTTGATAATGAATATGCAGACTTTAGAAAGGATGATATTCCCAAGGGACCGGGAAGAAGCAATGACTGCACGGCTAAACTTGATTCCAAACTGGGAGTGCAGCTTGATCTTGGGCTAAGCGATGAACTTGAGGCGGCTTTACAGGTGACCGCGATCCATAATGCGGATGATAACTTTATCCCCCAGGTTACCCTGGCGAACCTGAGATGGCAGGCATCAGATGATTTGAATTTTCGGTTTGGCAGAATGCAGAACCCCAATTTTCTCTACTCGGAATATCGAAATGTCAGTTATGCACAGCCGTGGGCGCGTCCGCCCGGAGAAGTCTACAATGTGCTGCCGACTTTTCTGCATGATGGTGTAGAGGCACTGTATCTTTATCAATATGATGACTGGCTTTTGGAGTTTCATATGGGAATTGCCCAGTCAGATTTCAAATACCCGGTATCGAATTCATCTGATAAACTGGATGTTGATATTCAGACATCATATTTGAATGTGACGGCAAGAAAAGGTGCATGGACGTTTAAAGCCGGTGTTGCCCCAAGTCGTTCCGATGCTTCATCAGCGACGGTTGATGCTTTGCTGACGAGTTTGAGAGCAGCCGGTGAAACGGTCCTGGCGAATGATCTCGAGATTAAGGATTCACCTTACACGCTCTATTCTGCCGGGGTTCAATACGATGATGCAAACTGGTTGATCAGTGCCGAGATTGCAACACGACCTACCGAAGGCTTTGTTTATCATCCGACGGCAGCCTATCTTTCGGTTGCAAAGCGCATTGGCCTGTGGACGCCTTATGTAACGCTTGCGGTCCTCAATGGTACCCAGGATGATGCTTATAATACCCTGGCACCTTCAGATCCGTTGTATGCATCGGTTGAACAACTGCTTTCTTCAACGCATGATGTGGAAAGAAAATCGTTAAGCCTGGGTGTGGCCCGTGAACTGGGTGAGCAGTCAACCTTGAAGGTTCAGGTTGATTTTATTCAGCCGGATAAAAACAGTTTTGGTGATTATATTAACCACCATCCAGGCGACTATGATTTTGCCGATCCCAGGTTGGATACACTGTTTACCGTCAATGTTGATTTTGTCTTTTAAGTTGTGAGTTGGTTCCTTATGCAAGTGGCTGCAAAAATATGGAAGTTTTCAGGTCGTACCTAGCGTTGCTGTTATTTCCTGTGTTGGCTCTGGCCATTGCAGAGCCGATCCCGGAACAAATTTACTGGGAACAAATACCCTTTCATTCATTTATTGAAACACTCGGTGCTGTGGTGGCGATTGCCACCAGTGCGATAATCCTGATTTTTTCTGATAATGAAAAGCTCTCTAAAATACCTGTAACAGTGCCGCTTGGCTTGATCAGTATGGGAATCCTTGATGGTTTTCATGCTGCGGTCTGGGTCGATAACGTGTTTGTATGGCTGCATAGCCTCGCCACCTTTGTGGGAGGCCTGTTTTTCTTTGGCGTGGTTATTACATCTAAGAGTTTCCATCTGCAGGAAACTAAAAACCTAACATTTGCTGTGATAGCGCTTTCTTTGACAGCAGGAACGATATCTGTGTTTTTGCCCGAGGTATTGCCAATAATGGTTGTTAATGGCCAGTTTTCCTGGGCAGCTATTTTGCTGAATGTTATCGGTGGTATTGCATTCATTGTTGCCGGATTAAAAATCAATGCACTTTATCTTAAGGAAAAAGAGCTTGGCCTTAAGCTTTTTGCGCTTTTAAGCGTGCTTTTTGGTGTTTCGGGTATTCTGTTTCAGTTATCAGAGATTTGGGATGTGACCTGGTGGTGGTGGCATTTTTTAAGGCTGCTTGCCTACCTGGTGGCATTAATCTTTGTTTTTCAATATATCAGAGTGGCGGCGGAGCAACTTAATCGGCAAAAAAATCAGCTGGAAGAATTGGTCGAAGTTAAAACCCGCGACCTTGTTATTGCCAAGGAACAGGCTGAACATGCGAACCGCGAAAAAAGCCGGTTTCTTTCCAATATGTCTCATGAACTAAGAACGCCTATGCATGCCATATTGAACTTTGCATCATTGGCACTTAAGAAATCCGAGAATGAAAAACAGGTCAGGTTTTTACAAAACATTCGAACCAGTGGTATTCGTCTGACTACATTGCTAAATGACCTGCTTGACCTTTCCAAGCTGGAAGCGGGAAAAATGGATGCGGATTTTCTCGAACAGGATCTTAATTTGCTGATACACCAGGCAATAAATGAAGTGTCGAGCCTGTCGGATAAAAAAAATATAACAATTGATTTAAATAATGATTCGGCTTGTGTATGCATGGTTGATCAAAAGCTGATTATGCAGGTGCTGATTAACCTGTTATCAAACGCGATAAAGTTTTCACCTGAAAACAGTCATGTCTGCATTCAGCATAAGATTATAGGTGATAGTGAAATCAAGGCTAAAGCCAAAATGATTCTTGTTCAGGTTTTTGATGAAGGTGTGGGTATACCGCCAGGTGAACAGGATTTGATTTTTGATAAGTTTGTCCAGAGCACCAAAACGAAAACAGATAAAGGTGGAACAGGTCTGGGTTTGCCAATCAGCAAGGAAATAATAGAAATACACAGTGGTGTGATCTGGGCTGAAAGTCCTGTGCCGGGAAAAGATTATGGTACGGTAATAAATATCCATCTGCCAGTCATGCAATGTGCTAGTGACGATGTTACTTCCGAAAATATTGGTGATGCAATTCAGCATCACATTCTCATGCGTGATCAAATTGCCAAGGCGATTGAAGAAAGGCGGCCACTGGGGATACCGGTATCAGTGATTGCAGATGAGCATCAATGCGAACTTGGCAAGTGGATTGACACGCTTGATATAGACTGTGAAAACATGAGGCGATTAAAAATCGCCCATGCTGATTTCCATCAAATTGCCGGTGAGGTGGTAAGCTACAATGACATGGAAAACTACGTGCTTGCCCAGAAAAAACTGAAGGAATTTAATGCCGCTTCAAACGCGGTGGTCAGTTTGTTAAACGAGCTTCTCTAGTTTTATTAGGCTGAATCTATTTTCCCCAGTAATCCGTGGCTATGGCATCACCCAGGTCAGCGTCAATTAAAC
>CALAZS010000205.1 GCA_937926265.1 uncultured Gammaproteobacteria bacterium | reverse complement strand
GTTATATTCTTGACACCATCGTTTTGGATGCAGTGAAAAAAATCGATGCTTCTGGAGCCACTGATGCCGGTTTTATCCTTCCTGATTTTATTGACAGCTCCAATGCTTATGACCTGGTCCGTACTTTGGTTGTCACCGCTGAAAATGCCACCTACCAGTTCAATCAATGCAAAAGCGAGCCTAAAACCAATAAAAAACCACTAAAGAAAATCACTGTGCTGTATCAGGATGGAAAATTAAAATCTTCCTACAGCAAAGCCGTCGAACATGGACAAGCCATAGCCGCCGGTCAGGGGCTAACCAAAGACCTTGCCAATCTACCGGGTAATATATGCACGCCAACTTATTTAGCCGACCAGGCCAAAGACCTCAAGCGAGGTGTTAGAAAACTTAAGTTGAATATTCTTGAAGAAAAAGACATGGAGGCATTAGGCATGGGAGCCCTGTTGTCAGTCTCCAAAGGCAGCCGGCAACCGGCTAAACTTATCGTCATGGAATACAAGGGGGCGCCGGCTAAAACCAAGCCTGTTGTGCTCGTCGGCAAGGGTCTGACTTTTGATGCCGGTGGTATTTCCATAAAACCCTCAGGTGGTATGGATGAGATGAAATATGACATGTGTGGCGGTGCCACCGTGTTTGGCGTGATGAAAGCCTGCGTGGAACTTGACCTGCCTATCAACGTTATAGGCGTGGTTCCCTCTTCCGAAAACCTTCCTGATGGAGCTGCCAATAAACCCGGTGATATTGTTACCAGCATGTCCGGCCAGACTATCGAAATCCTTAATACCGACGCTGAGGGTCGACTGATACTTTGTGATGCATTGACCTACTGTGAGCGCTTCGAGCCGGCAGCAGTAATCGATATGGCAACCCTGACAGGTGCCTGCATTGTAGCTCTGGGCCGACAGGCTTCCGGCTTATTATCAAACAATGACCAGCTTAGTGAAGATTTGATATCTGCCGGCCAGGAAACTTACGATCGGGTCTGGCGCCTGCCGCTTTGGGATGAGTACCAGAAACAGCTGGACAGCAATTTTGCTGATATGGCAAATATTGGTGGCCCCGATGGCGGAACCATCACTGCCGCCTGCTTCTTAGCCCGGTTTACCAAGAAATACAAATGGGCTCATCTTGACATTGCCGGGACTGCCTGGAACACAGGAGCCAACAAGGGAGCCACGGGACGCCCGGTTTCTTTGATAATGCAGTACCTTCTTAAGAAATCCAAACAGATCTAGCGGAAAAACCTTTGACTCGAATAGATTTCTATATTTTGTCGGAGAATGCACACAGCAACCGCATGCAGTTAGCCTGCAAATTGACTGGCAAGGCATACCAGGCCGGTCACAGGGTTTGTTTGCATGTTGCCTCGGACACAGACATTGAGCGTATGAATGATCTTCTCTGGACTTTTAATGAACAGAGTTTTATTCCTCATGATGCTCTAAAACATCATAGCCCGGAAACCCCGGTTACGATCACAACAAATCTGGACGATACCGAAGAACACGATATTCTTATCAACCTTACCGATGAAGTACCTTCATGTTTCAGTCAATTTGAACGGCTCCTGGAGCCGGTTGATCCCAGTGAAAAAAGTCGTATGGCAAGTCGTGAAAGATACCGCTATTATCGTGATTGTGGTTACACGATAAACAATCATGAGATTTCTGTTTAATGGGTATTTTTTTCGGCAAAAAGAAACGACGCAACCTGGTTCCGGAAACGATGGCGCTCTCCGAAGACCAGGTTGTGGCTGATAATTTATCTTCCCAGCAGGATAAGCTGGAAAAAATATCAAGTGACCTTCAATTACGCCTGAAAAATGAATTGAATGGCCTGATCTCAGAAATTGTTGATTCTTCCATTGACCAAACGCGTGCAGAAATAGAACAACTGATACGAAATCACCTTGTCAGTCAACTTGAAGATAAACTCGATACTTTAGTTGAACAGGCAATCAAAACACACTTGACCAAGCCCAAAACAGACTGAAACAGCTCACATGAAAGAACTGTATTCTTTCTCAATATGTTGTTTCAGGCCCTCTACGTTAACCTCGACCAGTTCACCATTACTTTCACCGGTATAGTTAAGCATCATGTTCGGGATGGTAGTAGCCTTAATTGGTTTGCCGTTATGATGCAGCACCAGGTTGCCGTTGGTATCCTGAATCCATTCAAGCTGCTGATCACTTGTCTTTACGCTGAGCATCATGGACTGGTTGTTTTTTACCCAGACAGATAATTTCAATTCCGCGTAACATTTTGGGCAATTTTGTTCGATGAGCTGAAGTTCTTTTGTTGTTTCAAAGGTAGCATTGGAAACACCCATGCAAACCGGACAGGTATAGGAATCAGATATTTTTATTTTATTCATGGCTAAAACTTAAATTATTAAACAATCACTTTTAAATTCAAACATAAAATGAATATATTTCAAGTAATTTCTTAAGTTTAATCGGTTTCAGCTGAAAAAAGTTAGAAAACCTCGGAAACAAGCTCAGCTATTTCTTCTGCATAGAGGTCTCTGAAAAAATGATCAGCCCCGTCAATACTGACCAGTTCAACATTGTCCTTCGAGGATACCTGTGACATTTCAGTCATAACATTATCGACAACCTTATCTTCAGAGCCAGCAAAAACCATTACTGGTAAATTTATCTTTTCTACCAGCCGCGGCGTGTAAAAATTTTCATTTTCCTGGTAATAATTGACAAATGATTCAGCGGTCACACTGGTATCAGGACAATATATAAAATCCGTGTTTTGCATGATTTCAGCTCCCTTGCCTGCATTCACCAGGGATTTAGCTTTATCAAGAAGTGGTTTTAACGGCTTTTTATAATTTTTTTCATAATCCTTTGCCAACTCTCCCGGAGCTATGATTCCAGGGGCAATTAGAATGACACGACTGATTGCTGTATCAGGGTTCTCACTGGCATACCAGGCAATCTGGTTGCCTCCACGCGAGTGTCCCAGAATAGCCAAAGACTTGACTCCCTGCTCCTTCAACCAGTTAACCCACAAAGCTATTTCCTTGAGTGAATCCGTATGCTTATGACGATGTGTGCTTGCACAATCATACATACCGGAACGGTTGTCCTGGCCCAGGCTAAGATTGATTGATAAAGAACTGATTTCGTAATCAAGCAGTGCCGTTTGCAGAGCCGTCATTATCTCCATTTTGGAATGTGCCAATGTGCCATGCAGCATGAGAATAACCGGACCATCCTGCCAGTTGTCACCGGTTGTTTCCAAGTTGGCTGAAGTTGTCAGGCCATCAATTTTCAGCTGAAAATCCTCAGCATGAAGGTTGAATGAATAAACAAAAAAAACAGCCGCAAAAATAAGGTTAAAGTTTCGCATAATTTTTATATTAACTTTTAGAGATTTAGAGAATTAATTCTTCTTCAAACAAGGACTCAAAAAACAGCAGGACTCTATCCCATGACTTTTTTTCAGCATCTTCATTGAAGCCAACGTTTTCAAGGCCGTAGCTGTCAGCATAAGGATCAGAAAATGATTGCATGGCACCGCCATAGACAACCATTTCCCATGGGGTTTCCTGGTCATTCAGGTTTTCAGCAAATTTGGCCATCGATGAAAACGATGCTGCTGAATCTGCACCGCCCTGTAACACCAGAAGACTTGAACTTAAGCCGGTGAGGATTTCAGCATTAATATATTTGTTGATAGGCGCATGTATCATGGCCGTGCCTTTAATGTTGGTATTAACCTGGGCAAGTTTTATCGCAGAAATTCCGCCCATATTTAAACCCAGCAAGGCTATATTTCCTTTGTCGACATTCTTTAAGGCAAGTAACTGATCTAATGCCAGTTTGCTGCGATTCAACCAGGCGTCACTGTTTTCTGTGAGCGTTTTTTCCCACTGGTTGGCTTCCTCCAGTTTTCTGGTGTTTTTTGCTTCACCATACATGTCGGCTATAAATGCAACATAACCTGTTTCCGCCAGCATCTCGGCACGCAAAATAGCAAAATCGTTTACGCCCCATTTTTCAGGCAATACCAGTATTCCGGCGCGTTTTCCCTCATAGGCATCATCAAACAGCACAGTCCCTTTCAAATTCAAATCGCCGTCTTTGTATAAAACAGTTTCTGTCTGCATCGCAGAAAAACCATGACTGCTTAGAATCATTAATGTAAATAAAATCAGGCCATGTTTCATTGCAATAATCCTCAGCATATTAATCAATAACGTAACCGTTGGACGAAAGTACAAAGTTGAAATTTTCCCATTGCTGCTCAGTGAAGTTATCCAGGATTTCCCTTCTGCAGGAAAGCTGATATTTAAGAACTTTTTGATGCAACTTGAAGATTTTTTCCTGTTTGGCTTTTAACACTTCTTCGCGGGTATCTTTTTGCAGAGACAGTTTATGAAACTGGTTACGCTCGTATATGATCTTGTCCATCAGGTGGAGAATCTTTACACGGTTCTTGCTTCGCCACTTCTTGAAGACCTCCAATTGTTCATCAGTTAACTCGATAAAATCAGAATTAGCCATAATCAATGGCATCAGGAATGGATGGTATCCTGCTGTGCTTAGACTTTTCATTCGATTGTGAACAAGGTCCCAGTCAATATCTTCAAAATTTTCATCGGCTGATGCCTGTGAACAATCACATTTGGCATCTTCTTCTGCAAATGCATTCGATGTCGAAATTAACAGCAGAATCAATACAGGAATGAGACAAAGGTTAACTTTTTTCATAAACGAAGCCCCAAAAACAAGTGTTATTAAATCAGGTTTTAGATGTATTTATAGTTTTTACAGATAGTTCATAAAGAAGGTAGCTTGTATCCAAAAACACGAACTGATCTTTACCATCTTAGACCAAATCTGAAATTTGACCTGAAAAAACACCGATCAGGATGAGTATTCTTATGGGTATTATTCAACCTGAAAGCCTTCCACCCGCTGAAAGCCCCTTGGCAACTTACTTCCACGTCTGCCACGTTCTGCGTTGAAATGCTCAAGATCTGAAGGCTTGAGCGTCATGTGCCGCTTACCGGAATATATGGTCAGACTGCCATTTTCAGGCACACTGGCAACAACCACGACAAACTCTTCCCTGGCTTCAACACGTTTACCCGGTATGCCTATTATCTTGTTACCTTTTCCACGGCTTAACGCAGGAAGATCTTTTAATGGAAAACGCAGCATCCGGCCCTCGTTGCTTATCGCTACAACTGAATCCGTTTCAGGATCACTGATTTTTGCCGGTTTTAAAACCTTGGCGCCTTTTGGGAGGTTCAGCAGGGACTTACCGGCTTTCTTGTTGGCAAGCAAATCAGCATATTGAATCTGGAACCCATAACCGGCATCCGAGGCAATCAGAAACCATTGCTTGTCATCACCGCCCACGGTTGCAACGAACCGGGCATTATTTGCAGGAGACAGTTTGCCCGTTAGCGGCTCACCCTGACCTCGTGCAGATGGCAGGGTATGAGCAGGTAATGAATAGCTCTTACCTGCTGAATCCAGAAAGACGACCTGTTGGTTTGAACGCACATGAGAGGAATCAAGATAACTGTCGCCAGCTTTATAGTTTAAACCACTTGCATCGATATCCTGGCCTTTTGCAGCTCTGACCCAACCTCGCTCGGATAACACCACTGTCAGAGGCTCACTAGGCAACATTTCGGTTTCATCCATGGCCTCAGCAGCAGCTCTTTCTACCAGACGCGTACGGCGATCATCACCAAAATCTTCGGCATCCTGTTTTAATTCCTTTTTAATCAATGTTTTCATGCGACTGTTGGAACCAAGTGTCTTTTCAAGCCAGTCCCGTTCTTCTTCAAGGTCAGTCTGTTCCTGGCGGATCTTCATTTCCTCCAGGCGAGCCAATTGTCTTAACTTTGTATCCAGAATGTAGTCGGCCTGAACTTCTGTCAGCTCAAACCGGGCCATTAAAACTTTTTTGGGCTCATCCTCGGTGCGGATAATCCGGATGACTTCATCGAGATTTAAAAAAGCAATGAGTAAACCATCAAGCAAATGCAGGCGGTCCAGGACTTTCTGCAGACGGAATTCCAGGCGTCTTTTGACTGTCTGGAACCTGAATTCCAGCCATTCCTTCAGCATATCGCGCAGGTTTTTAACTGCAGGACGGCCATCAAGGCCAATCACATTCCAGTTGGCCCGGTAAGACCTTTCAAGGTCAGTCGTTGCAAACAGATGAGACATCATGCGTTCAATGTCAACACGGTTGGAGCGTGGCACCAGTACCAGGCGGATAGGATTTTCATGATCAGACTCATCGCGAAGGTCTTCCAGCCATGGTAATTTTTTAGCGCGCATTTGCGCGGCAATCTGTTCAAGGATTTTTGCACCGGATACCTGGTGTGGTAGCGCCGTGACAACGATATCACCATGCTCTTTGATGAAGCTGGCCCTTTGTTTAAAAGTGCCGTTACCGGTTTCATAAATTTTCTGCAATTCAGAAGCCGGTGTGATTATTTCAGCATCACCGGGGAAATCAGGACCTTTAACAAATTCGCACAATTCAGATACAGATGATTTGGGGTTATCCAGTAAATGAATGCTGGCTGAAACTATTTCACGCAGATTGTGAGGAGAAATATCCGTTGCCATCCCGACAGCAATACCGGTAACACCGTTTAACAGTAGATTTGGCAGTCTGGCGGGTAGCCATTCAGGTTCTTTTAAGGTGCCATCAAAATTTGCAGTCCATTCAACCGTACCCTGACCGAGTTCCTTTAGCAGTACCTGCGCATATGCGGTAAGTTTGGCTTCTGTATATCGCATGGCAGCAAAGGATTTTGGGTCATCCTGTGAACCCCAGTTGCCCTGGCCATCCACAAGCGGGTAGCGATAGGAAAACTCCTGTGCCATAAGCACCATGGCTTCATAACAGGCGGTATCTCCATGAGGATGAAATTTACCCAGTACATCCCCCACTGTTCTCGCTGATTTTTTATATTTTGCTGCAGCATTTAAGCCAAGTTCAGACATGGCATAAACAATTCGGCGTTGAACCGGTTTCAGGCCATCACCAATGAATGGCAATGCACGATCAAGAATCACGTACATTGAATAATCGAGGTAGGCTTTTTCGGTAAATTCTTTTAACGGCAGTTTTTCAACGCCTTCAGGGTTATAGGTAGTGGATGTGGTCATTAATTGGGTTTTCTTCAGGAAT